>DASSGT010000314.1:0-7753 GCA_035693345.1 Puia sp.
CCGAAAAATTCCTGGCTAAATATTGCGGCACCCGTTATCAGGAATCCATGGCCGACGATGTGGCCAAAAGACTGAAGGAAAATACGGTGGATATCAGTAAAGTAGTGCTGGTTAAAAAAAGTACCGTGCCTCTGTTGAAAGCCCAACCAGCTGTTTCGGGTGATCTGTCTGCCGGTCGTTACACTTACACAGGCGATCTGCAGGTACAGGGACAAAAATTACCCGTCTCGATGACACGGACTGTTGTGCAGAGCGGCAGCAACTGGAATATTTCAGACAGCGTAACCGTAATGGGTCAGAACTTCACCGCCATGTCATCCTTTGCACAGGGCAGTCTGTCCGGCATACAACAGGTTACCGTGCAGGGTCCGGTAAAAACGACAATCGACTACCATCCCGATTCGGTAGTCATTTCCGCAGATATGAGTGGTAAAATTACCAGCAAAACCCTGCAGCCGGATGGTCTTTGTTTAAATGACGGAGCCGGTGAGGATATGATCCTGGCAAGGTTTCCATTGACCGCCGGATATACCGCCGCTTTTTATGTGGCTGACGGACAAACCCAGAAGTTGAAAAAAATAATTCTGACGGTGACCGGAAACGAAATGGTAGGGTCAGTAAATACCATCGTAGTGAAACAGGTAAATGATGAAAATGATAAAGATGTAACCGTCTATTATATCGATCCGGCAAAAAAAATCGCTCTGAAAACAGAACAGGTCATTCCTGCGATGATGAATGCAAAACTGACGATGTTGTTGCAGTAGTATAAAATGAATGGGGCGCATTCATTTTTAGAAAGTGAATGCGTAACCAACAAAATATACTACGCTTGCCAGATCGCCCCCTGAAATAGTGTAAACACCCGTTATTTCCGTGGCACGTTTATCCGGAACGGTTTGAATAGTTTCCCGGCTGATAGGAATGGTTACAAAACTGTAAATAAAAGACCTTTTGAATTTATATTCTGCCCCTGGCTCAATGGAAAATATATGACCCACCCTCCTCAGGCCGTCATTCTTCCCAAAGAGATCATGGGCTGGAGCTCCTTCATATCGCAAACCGGCCGTAACAACAAATCGTTTGAATGTATAATTGCCCCCGGCGCGTAAAGTATAACTGTCTGTTACACTGTTCACGTCAGCGGTGGTTTCAACAGCGACCGGATTGGGTGGAACGCCTGCAATCTGATTGGAAACACCGTTTACATCAACCGGATTGATCAGGTAGAAAAAATTACTAAAGACGCTAAAACGCCGGTTGAAAATGTAAAAAGCATTTAGCTCGGTGGTGATGCCAAAACCTCCATCTCCCAGCTGAATGGCTTGATTGACAGGTGCGAGGACTTTAAGTGTTGCATCTGTTTTACTGTAATAGAAATAATCCATGGAATGATAATTCCCGGTTGGAAATTTAAGACCCAGGCCAAATTGAATATTTCCTTTGCGTGGTTTTTCTATATTGAGCAACCATTTATAAGCGGTGAAACGAAGGTCTCCGATTCCAAAATCGCTGGTCGAATGACGAACCCCCGATGCATGCTCGGCCTTACTTACAATAGTATTTGAAGAAATGGGAAGATCAATGGCCAATTCCCAGCCTTTTTTCAGGATCCTGCTCAACTCCAGATTCATAGTGTATTCGTAAATACTCAGGCCGTTATTGGGATCCGCGGGGGTAATATTATCCTTTCCTTTGAATGCCTGTGTTGCATGAAAATACCTGTTATTAATATTCATCATCCATTGGTCCGTAGTCTCCTTGTACCCTAATGCGGCAAACTCGCCGAAGCCTGCAACATTTCGGATGGCTACGCATCCCTGCGATTTTGATTCAGAGCAGATGAATGAAATGGCAACAGACAGAAAAAGAAATAATTTAGGCATAGGAAATATTTTAGGTTTAAGCTAATAACTCATTTTGGGTCCGGATGTCGGGAGGATATAACTGCAGCGATGAAAAATATTGAAAAAAAATAAACGCTCATTCATTGGTATATCAATCCAATGAAAAATATTTAGAAATGACTTTAATCTGTGTAAATCGGTCCTTTTAAAGTTAGATTTTAGCAACCAATACCTCAAAATCTTTTATTGAATATAATTTATTGGAAACAATCCCATATCACCAATGTGCAATCAGTTAGAAAGACGGGATTTTTGGCGGTTTCCAGCTATTAGTTGGCAATAATCAGAAGATGTATTTGTCTATTCTCTCAGGCACCAGAAAATAAGATTTCGAAAACCAGTCAAAAAAATCGGGCAAACCCAACTATTTTTACATTACCCCAAGCGATGAGGAAAATATTCAAAATATTTGGTTTGCATAATAAGTTATTTTTCCTGGTCTGTTTGATGTGCTTGTCATGTATGCAGATGAAATCCTATGGTCAAAAATCTGATATAGGTAACTGGCTAATTTATTTCGGAAACCAGCAGATAAACAAAAGTTGGAACTGGTGGAACGAAATGCAATATCGAAATTTCAATTTTATCGGTGACCTGGAACAATTGGTTTTTAGAACCGGTATCGGATATAATCTGACAGAAAATAATAACAATGTTCTTTTCGGATATGCCTTTGTCTATTCCGAACCATATATTCCCGGCACTGACCAGAAGACCAGCCGGACCGAAAACAGAATTTATGAGCAGTTTATCACGAGACAAAACTTTGGCCGGGTATTCATTCAGCATCGGTACAGAATAGAGGAACGTTTTATCAGCTCGGATTTCAGCATGCGCTTCAGATATTTCCTTTCCCTGAATATTCCGATCAGTCAGAAAGTCATTCAGAAGGATGTGTTTTATTTTTCTGCGTATAATGAAATATTCCTCCGAACGACCAAGCCGGTGTTCGACCAGGACAGGATATACGGGGCGATTGGTTATGCCATCAATAATTATATGAGACTGGAAACCGGTATGATGTATCAGATTTTTGAAGACGGGAACAAGCTACAGTTCCAGTTTGTATTTATGAATAATCTCCCATTTAAAAAGTAACACTGTCTAAAAATTACAAGTCTCTGAACTAAAAGTTACAGCCTGGGGAAATAACAGCGTTTAGTTTTGTCGAAACATTTTTAACCACAATTAAATCTTTTTCGATGAAACATTTATTCACAATGATACTGTTTGCTACAGTATGTCTCATGAGCAACCCGACAAAAGCTCAGCAATCAACCAGCGGGTTGACATCTGTAAAAACACAGAATACAGCAGCCGCCAGTCACGCGGGAAAAAAACTTTACCTGGATGTTCATAACGTCGGACCCGGCAAATTAACCTATGAAGCCGTTGCAAACGCCCATACCAAAGACCTCGCAACAGAAGGATTATATGGTGTGGAGTTTATCAAATTCTGGGTGGATACGGCAAAAGGAACTGTATATTGTCTGGCTTCAGCCTATGATTCTGCATCCATTGCCAATACCCACGCTAAGGCACACGGATTATTGCCAGACCGCGTCTATGCCGTTTCAGCAGGAGACGAAGCGGTTGCAAAGGGAGGAAAAAATCTTTACCTCGATTACCACGAACTCGGCCCGGGTAATGTAAAAGCAAGTGATGTAGCCGCCGCCCATCAGAAAGATCTGGCTGTAGAGAAAAAATATGGCGTAAATCTTTTAAACTATTGGGTGGATGAGAAAGCGGGTGTTGTAATGTGTTTGGCAGAAGCTCCGGATTCAAATGCGCTTATCCTGACGCATAAAGAGGCTCATGGATTACTTCCTAAATATGTAAAAGAAGTTCAGCAGGGACAATAATAATTTGGACGGATAATCAACAGGCATCCGGTTTGCAAATAGGAATCGCTAAACTATTTGTTAACCGGATGTCTTTATTATCACATAGCCATTAATTTAGTATTATGATGCAGAGACGGCAATTCATACAGCTCACCGCGATGGGCGGTACAGTCATTCTGTTTACCGGAATAAGCTGTAACAGTCGGCATGAGGCTTCTTATGATATATTGGGCAAACCCGAAACACTGGCGCAAATCTGTGACCTGAAAACTTTAAAGGAAATCGGAATGGCTTACAGAGCACAAACAGCATCAGAAAGTGGTGCGGACAAACTCGCGGCTTTATTATTAACAGATTCTGCCGGAAGGCCCGTTGCACCTGCACCCGATCCATCTTTTATTCAAAGTCTGATGAGTAAGAAAATAAACCAGGATTTTGAAGCAGGTAATATCGTAATAGTAAAAGGTTGGATTCTTTCAGTAACAGAAGCCCGTCAGTGCGCCCTCTTATCTCTAAATAATTCATAACACCCATCAAATGCATACAGACGGAAGGCGGCTGGAAAATAATACACTGATTGAAGGTGACATCTGTATTGTGGGGGCAGGCGCTGCGGGGATCAGTATGGCACTTGACTGGGGTAAAACAAAATACAAAGTGATTCTGCTGGAAGGCGGTGGATTTGAATATGATTCCAAAGTCCAGGAACTGTATGCCGGCAAGACGACCGGCCAGCCTTACTTTCCATTGATGTCAAGCCGCCTGCACTATTTCGGGGGCACAACAGGTCACTGGGCAGGCTTTTGCTCTCCGATGGATCCGGTTGATTTTGCAAAAAGATCCTGGGTAACACATAGTGGATGGCCCATTAACAGGGAGGATCTGGATCCCTTCTATCAAAGGGCGCAAAAAAAATTGGAACTCGGGCCCTACAACTATGATATGGCCTATTGGCAGAAAGACGACACCGGTATGCTGCCGCTGGTAAAGAACGATTCAGTCATTTGGAATAAGATGTGGCAATTCAGCCCGCCCACCAGATTTGGTGAAAAGTATAGAAAAAATATTGTTGAATCGCGCAATATTCATTTGTATACATATGCCAATGCGGTTGATATTAAAACCAATGAAAGCGGTTCACAAGTAAAAGAACTGATCGTAAAAAATTACGAAGGCAAACAGCACCGGGTCAGGGCCAAAAAATTTATTCTCGCCTGTTGCTCCATCCAGAATGCCAGATTATTATTGGCTTCAAACCAACAGTTTCCAAATGGCCTGGGCAATAATAATGACCTGGTCGGTCGTTATTTTATGGAACACCTGGAAATAAAATCTGCTGAGCTGTGGCTTTTTAAACCTTCTCCGTTAAAATTATATGCATTCAATTTTGGAGTCACAAAAGCCAGGGCTGAACTGGCCATCCATACAAAAAAGCAGGAGGAATTTGAGATATTAAATGGCACGGTTTCCCTGACTCCGCTGGAGATTGCAAAAAAAATAAAACCGGCCATTGAAAGATGGAATCAGGAAGATCCAAGAAAAAGTGGAAATCGTTTTTTCGGAGGATACAGCGCAGCCGGGAAAGACGCACACATACCGCCGACAGGCAGCAATAGCTATCAGTGTTTCACCCGGATAGAGCAGGCACCCAACCCATCCTCCAGGGTGACCCTGGATACCGAAAAAGACGGATTGGGAGTTCCCCGGGCCACTTTACATTGGGAACTTACAGATTTTGAAAAAAGAAGTATCCGTAAAATCTATGAATTGCTGGGAGAAGAAGTCGGCCGCGCCGGTGCGGGCCGGATCAAATTGATGGATTATCTCGTGGACAAAAACGATCATTCATGGCCGGCTTTTACCGGGGGCGGATGGCATCATATGGGAACAACCCGGATGAGTGATGATCCCAAACAGGGCGTCGTAGATGCAAATTGTAAAGTGCATGGGATTTCAAATTTATTTATTGCCGGTTCTTCCTGTTTCACTACAGCAGGAGCCCCGAATCCAACACTCACCCTGGTAGCACTCTCTTTAAGACTTTCGGATCATGTAAAAGATTTGATAAAGAATAAATCTTAAAAAATGAAAACCATACTCATATTTGTTTCCTCCCTGGATGGTAAAATAACAAAATGGGGTGAGCCGAATGTCCGTCTGTGGTCATCACATCAGGATCAGGATTATTATAAGAAGGTATGGAATGAATCACGACTGATTGTAATGGGAAGCGCTACATTTAATGCAGACACGTTTACTCCTTCGCCGGATCATCTGATCATTGTCATGACGGGTAATCCGGACAGATATAAAACGGCAGTAGTTCCCGGACAAATTGAATTTACAAATGAATCACCGGTTGAATTATTTTCCCGGTTTACAAAGAATGGCTATCAGCAAATGCTGGTGGTCGGAGGACCCCATGTTGCCACTTCATTTTTAAAAGAACAATTGATCGATGAATTATGGTTAACCATAGAGCCAAAGATTTTTGGAATGGGGCCGAATTTTGCAACCGACACAAAACTGGATATTAATCTTCGTGTCATTCAAAGTGAAAAAGTTAATGAGCAGGGAACGTTGATTACAAAATATGCGGTATTGAAAAAATAAAAACTTATTCCGTATTTAAACTCTTCGCTGGATTTGTTGTTGCCGTTTTGATAGTCTGAACACTTAGTGTGATCAAAGCCATGCCAATCATAACGACCCCACACAAAGGGAATATCCACCAGCTTATATCCGTTCTAAATACGAAGCCCTCAAGCCATGTATGGATCGCCCACCAGGCAATCGGAGTCGCGATTAAGAAAGCAATAACCACCAGTTTGATGAAATCGCCGGATAATAATTGCATGATCTGCGCGACCGAGGCGCCAAGCACTTTTCGGATGCCGATTTCTTTGGTTCGCTGCGTGGTCGTATAAATCACAAGACCTAGAAGTCCCAGGCAGCTAATGAAGATGGTAAGTCCGGTGGACCATTTCAGTAGTTGGGATATTTTTTGTTCATTGCCATAGGCCCTCGAAATATCATCATCCAAAAAGGAGTAGTTGAACTCTTCCCCCGGATATACCGATTGAAATAGTTTTTTCATTTTAGAAATCACCAGGGGCCAGTTGGCACTACCTATACCTGATCCAATGCCAGCTTCGCTATTAGAACTGGTGTCTCCCTGCAGCGTGAGAATCAAAACATGATTCCGTGATGCCTCATGGCAAAATACCATCGGCGCGATTTTATAATTCAGCGGGTGCGCATGAAAATCTTTAAACACACCAACAATCGGTGTTTGACGGTTATTCCATTTAGTCACTTTCCCAATTGCCTCGCCAGGCTGCGTAAAACCCAGTAGATGTAAATAGGTTTCGTTAATCAGGATCTCACTGGTAGTATCTCCCGGCAGCAGATTTCTCCCGGCAAGCAGCGGTATATGAAACAATTTTAGATAGTTGCTGTCAACTGATTTTAATTCAACAACGTTTTTCTGCACAGGCTTCTTTGGAGCGGTATAATCCATATCGTTAGTCCACCAGCCGTTCGAAGAAGGCAGATCACTGCCCATAGTGATCAAACTGATACCCGGAACTTCTTTCAGTTCATCCTTCAAAACCATCCGGCGTGTATTGGATGTATCGTACCGGGGAAATTGAAAACTCAGCACTGCATCCTTTTTGAATCCCAGGTCTTTGTTGAGCATGAAATGGATCTGTTTACTCACCAGCACGGTGCCAATCACAAAGAACTGTGCGATTACGAATTGGGAAACGGTAAGTCCCTGTCGCAGGCGCACATTTCGGGTCTTATATTTACCGGTTTGCCCACGGGTTTTTAAAACTTCAAGCACATTCATGGAAGATAATATCCAGGCAGGATATAAACCCGCCAGCAGCGTAACCGAAATGACTAATACGCATAGAAAGACAATCACCAGAGGATTCGTCAGTGAAAAGCTAAGATCAGAAGGGATATAAGCAGAAAAAGTTTTTAGTAAAAGTGGCG
>DASSGT010000315.1:0-2739 GCA_035693345.1 Puia sp.
ATTGTTTCCACCCCTTCCCCTTTTCCGGTTAGGGACCGGGAAGGGAAAACACTCTTTTATCTCGCAAAGACGGAATCCTACCACGCTGCGAAATACAGTTTGCTACTGCTTCTGGTGGTATTCACGGGCGTGTTACTACTCCTGGTCGTTATTAATAATATGGCCCATGCCCTGGTGGAACGCTATACCCGTCTGGCGGGAATTTCCTTTTTAGTCATTACCATTTTTGTATTGCGGATCACGACATATTATTTTCCAGGTTTTTTTCACTTCCGCCAATATGAACTGTTCGATCCTACGATTTACAGTTCCAATTTTGTGCTCCGCTCGCTGGGCGACCTGCTCATCAATGCCCTGTTATTTTGCTGGATCGTTTTGTTTATCCAGCAGGAAACCGCGGATTACCGGTTCCCTTTTTATCGTGTGTTTTATAAAAGAGCCTTGCTTGTACTGGCAACCATAACGATGCTGGTGACGACCACATTTCTTTTTGCCGATATCGTTCAAAGCCTGGTGGCCGATGCCCGGATATCTTTTAATGTTACCAACGCGTTTAGTCTTACGATCTATAGTGCCATCAGTTTTATCGTTCTGGCAGCCCTGGCTTTAAGTTATTTTATTTTTTCACAGATCCTGCTCCGGCTGATACGTGATTATCTGGAAGGTAATGTGCTCATTATTTCAATCCTGGCAGCCACCATCGGACTGGGCGTACTCACCTTCGACAGCAAGACAAACCTGGTGGAGCTCGATATTTATGTACTGGCCTGGCTGATGTGTTATCTGTGGCTGATGGTCAGGAGTATGATTTCGGGCCTGCACTTCAGACTGAATATTTCCGTTCTCATGTTCTGGCTGTTTATTTTTTCGGGTTCCATTTCCGTGATCATCATTTTTGAAAACAGGAAAATTGAACTGGAGCAGCGGAAAAGTTTTGCAGACCGTCTGGCGGAACAAAACGATCCTTCCAGCGAAAAGCTCGTGAGCATGTCGCTGATCTACTTTGAAAATGACCTTCTGCAGCGGCAATTCGACCGTTTCCGGAACCCGGTGGAGAACCGCTATCTGAAAGACAGCCTGATCAATAATAATTTCAGTGCCTATCTCAGTAAGTATGATACGAAGATTTATACCTATGATTCCTCGGAAAAACCGCTGTATAATCAGGTGCCTGTTTCATACGATACCCTCAATACAATCTTCAAGTTACAGGGAAAGCCGACAACGATCCCGGATCTGATGTATTATGAAAAAGCTTATGATAAATTCAGTTATATATATAAAAAGGTAATTCAGGACCGAAGGGGTAAAATTTCCGGTTATCTGTTTGTACAGGCCGAACCCCGGAGTTATAAAAGTGAGGGTCTGGTTCCCCAGCTTACGCAACAACACAAAGAATATCTTCCCGAATACTCGCCCGTTTATTCCTATGCGATCTACAGCGACAATCAGCTGGTCACATATTATAATAATTATCCCTTCCCGACAGAACTTGACGACAGTCTCATTCCGAAAAGAGATTTCGTGCAGCGGAAAAATAGTGGATATGATGAACTGTGGCATACGGTTTCTGATGATAAGATCATCGTGATTGCAAAAAAAGATAACCTGGTAATTGAAGCCATCACGCTTTTTTCCTATCTGTTCACTGCCTTTCTGGTTCTGGTAGCCCTTTTCTGGGTGAGTTCAGTATTGATCCAAACCCGTCTTCACTGGACGCAGCTTAAGGAATTTCTTCAGTTGAATATCCGTACACAGATTCAGACAACCATCATTTTTGTGAGTCTCTTTCTTTTCCTGGTCATAGGTGTGTCCACGATCTTTTTTCTGATCAACAGATATAACCGGAATAACCAGGACAGGCTCAGTGCTTCATTGAAAGTTATATCCGGTGAAATTGGGAACCGCCTGCTTTCTTTTCAGTCAGCAACCCATATTACCAATCCCGTTAAACAAATGCCCAGGGAAGACCTGGACAGGATCATCAATAATGTAGCAGAGATTCATAATGCAGAAATCAATCTGTATGATTTGAATGGATCATTGATCGTTTCATCCAATCCTTTTATATATACAAAAGGAATGCTCAGTGACCTGATGAATCCACTGGCATTCTATTATATGAACCGTTTGAATTCTATTGAATTCTTTAATCAGGAAAAATTGGGCGGTATCAGTTACCAGAGTATTTATTGTCCGCTGAGATTATCGGAAGGAGCGGCCTCGGGGTATATTAATATCCCTTCCTTTAATACGGAAGACGAGCTGAACGATGAAATCTCCCGGTTCCTGATTACGATCATTAACCTCAACGTATTTATTTTTCTGATTGCAGGAACCATTGCCGTATTCCTGACAAACCGCATTACCACTTCTTTCTCTCTGATATCAGAAAAAATGCGTCAGGTAAACCTGAGTAAAACCAATGAAGAGATTGAATGGAATAAGAATGATGAAATAGGCGGCCTGATCCGGGAGTATAATAAAATGGTGGCCAAGCTCGTGGAAAGTGCCTCGGCCCTCGCTAAAAGTGAAAGGGAAGGAGCATGGCGTGAAATGGCCAGGCAGGTGGCACATGAAATCAAAAACCCGCTGACACCGATGAAGCTGAGTATCCAATATCTGCAAAAGGCAAATAATGGCGAAGCACCCAATATGAAAGAATTGACAGCCAATGTGGCGAAAACCCTGGTTGAGCAAATTGATCATCTGTCTAAAATTGCTTCAGATTTCAGCCAG
>DASSGT010000316.1:0-4781 GCA_035693345.1 Puia sp.
AAAAAAAATAAGAATATTATTTGGATATTGGGTGGTGACAGAAACCCCCAAAATGAAACCGAATTACAAATCTGGAGGTCCATGGCAGCAGGTATTCTGGAAGGTGTTGGTGGCAGTGGGCAAGCCATGATCACCTATCATCCGCAACCCAATGATCAGGGCTCAGGGCAATATTTTTTTAATGATGATTGGCTATCGTTAAATATGTTTCAGAATGGTCACTGCAGAAATACACCGGTATATGATAAAATATATACAGCATGGTTGAGAACACCTGCCAAACCGGTACTGGATGGAGAGCCTATTTATGAAGATCATCCGGTATGTTTTAATGTAAAAGAACTGGGAACCAGCAATGCCCTGGATATTCGTCAGTATGCCTACCTGGATTTGTTTTCCGGTGCCTGTGGACATACTTATGGGTGTCATGACATATGGCAGTTTTATTCAAAGGAACATGAAGCCATCAATGGTCCGCATATTTATTGGCCCGAGGCGCTACAGCTGACAGGCGCAAGTCAGATGAAATATGTCAGGAAACTGATGGAATCACATCCCATGACCGAACGGATACCAGATCAGTCAGTGGTGTTAGAAAATAACTTATCTGCTTCAGAACGTATTCAGGCCACACGCGGAATGGATTATATCTTTATTTATTCGGCAGCAGGAAAACCATTTACAGTGGTGATGGGTAAAATAGAAGGGAAAACTTTGAATGTATCCTGGTTCAATCCCCGGAATGGCTCCGTATCAAAAGATCCGCAGGTCGGAAATACAGGTAATATCCAATTCAAACCACCAACCTCCGGATACGGACAAGACTGGGTTTTGATTTTGGATGATGCAACAAAAAATTATACGATTAATTGATTTCTAAAACATTTAATAGTTGCGCCAGATGAAAACTCCCTTTATAATACTATTTGTTCTTCTTTATTTCGACTCATTTTCTCAATTGCATCTTTCAGCAATTTTTAATGATCACATGGTTTTGCAAAGGGACAAGCCCATAAAAATCTGGGGTACCACAAATTCAGGTGATGAAGTAACGGTTTTGATAGGAGATAAAAAAGAATCCGCCATCGCTGATAAAAATGGCAGATGGTTCATCACGATACCGGCTTTTCAGGCGGGTGGACCCTATACCTTGACCGTTAAAACAAAAAAAGAAACCAAAATTTATAATGATGTTTTAGTAGGAGAGGTATGGCTTTGCTCGGGTCAGTCAAATATGCAATTCAGAGTCAGGCAGGCTGTCAATGCAAAATATGAAATGCATCGGGCCAATAATCCTCAGATAAGACAATTGGAAATACCGAATATGCTGAGTTTTAAGCCTGAAGAATTCATCGACACTGCAAAATGGACTATGTCAACCCCTGAAACAACCGGTGATTTTACTGCAGTCGGATTTTTTTTCGCAAGAGACATTTATGAAAAACTGCATATTCCGATCGGTTTGATTTATGACAACTGGGGAGGATCAAATGTTGAATGCTGGATCAGCAAAAATGATATGTTGGGCTCTGATGAATTGAGAGAATATGCCCGTCAGATGTCCAATAGCTGGGAGCAGACAAATGCAAGAATTGAAAAACAATTGATGTCTGCACTTATGAAAAATAATGATGGAATAAAACCTGATATGAATGAGGCAGATTACCTGAATCCGGATTTTAAATTTTCCGGATGGATGGCAACTTCTGCTCCCGGTGATCTTGACTGGATAGGTTTACCGGCGTATCGGGGAGAAGTATACATGATGAAAGAGCTAATCATTGATTCTGTTAAGTCAGGACTTCCTTCGGTTTTAAGCCTCGGAACAGAGGATTTCCGTTTTAGTATTTTTCTGAATGGAAAACAACTGTCCATTCCGGAAGGTAAAAACATTCTGATTCCCCTCATTCCGGGAACCTGGAAGCCTGGTAAAAATATAATATTGGTCAAAATAGGTGGCCAGCCGGTTCCGGACAAGATGACAATAGGGATACATGGCGCCTATGATCTGTTATATGTGGACTTTGATGGAGAAAGAATTTCTCTGGCAGATGAAAAATGGAAAGTACTGCCACTGCTTGACAGGCCCCATCATTTTATGAAATGGATGAACAATGAAGGAACGATTATTTACAATGCGATGATACATCCCATCATTCCATTGTCTATCCGTGGAGTTTTATGGTACCAGGGAGAAGCGAATGTTGATCACGCGTATGAATACAGAAAGATATTTCCGCTGATGATCAGCAGCTGGCGAAAAGAATGGAAGGATGAATTCCCGTTTCTCTTTGTACAACTGGCAAGCTTTGGATCCGATGAATCCAGTAACGCCGGAAATAAATGGGCCGAGATTAGGGAATCTCAGTCGAAAGCGCTTGATCTTCCAAAAACCGGGATGGCAGTTACCACCGATATAGGAGAAGCTAAAGATGTTCATCCAAAAAACAAGCAGGATGTCGGTCACAGACTCGCAGCCATTGCTTTAAATGATGTATATGCCATGCCGCAAATCTGTAGCGGGCCCGTGTTTAAATCGGTTACTTTTTCGAACGGGAAAGCTGTTTTATCTTTTGCGTCAATCGGGAAAGGCCTTGTATCAAAAAATAGGTATGGGGCCCTGGAAGGATTTGAAATAGCTGGCACGGATCGAAAATTTTATTTTGCAAAAGCATCGATACATGGTGACTTGGTAGAGGTAAGTGCAGATTCCGTTACCAGTCCCGTTGCTGTAAGATATGGCTGGAGCAATTCACCACTTGAAATTAATCTGTACAATGTGGAAGGATTTCCGGCGTCGCCATTCAGAACGGATGATTGGCCGGGAGTAACGGACAAAGAAAGATTTTATAAACCGTAGTATGGCTAAAGCCTACATGACACCACCTCATTGTCATTTCCTTTCTCAACTTTCACTTTTTTAATTCCTACGCTTCCACATTCACCACACTAAAAAGGGATTTACGCTTTCAGCGTTTAAACGCTTCTTTCCCGTTTACAACTGTGAGAAGAACTTTTGTATTGCGAATGTTTTCCGGAGCAATATTAAAAAGATCCTCTGACAAAACAGTGAGATCGGCCAGCATGCCGGCTTTCAATTTTCCTGTCTTCCGCTCCTGGAATCCCGCCCAGGCATTGTTTACAGTATAACATCGAAGCGCCTGATCAACAGTAATTTTCTGTTCGGGAAACCAGCCTCCCGGATTTTTATCATCGAGTGTGCGCCTGGTAACCGCAGCATAAATACCGGCAATAGGATCCAGTGGAGCAACGGGCCAGTCCGACCCAAAAGTCAGGTTTGCATTTGTTGCAAGGAGGGATTTGAAAACATAAGTTCTTTTAAGTCTCGGAGAGTCCAGTCTTTTTGCAGCCCATTTTCCATCATCGATGGCATGATATGGTTGCATGGAAGGAATAACCTTTAGACCGGCAAATCGTAGGATCGCATCCTCCGTCAGGTGTTGCGCATGTTCCACACGGAAACGGTGATCCTTATCAGGACGAAGTTTTTCCGCTTCTTCATATACGTTCAGAATCCAGTCATTCGCCCGGTCTCCAATGGCATGGCAGGCAACCTGTAAGCCGGCAGAGTCTGCTGACAATACCCATTTTCTCAAAAGAGTCGTATCCGTAACCTGCAGGCCGGTGGACTTTGGCGCGTCCAGATAAGGTTGATAAAACCAGGCAGTCGTGGAACCGAGAGAACCATCTACAAATCCTTTGAGGCCTCCCCAATGCAATAAATCGTTACCCCTTCCATTGATTTTTATAAAAGAGTCCAGCTTTTTCCAGCTGCTGATGGCAACAAAAGAATAAATGCGTATGGGTAAATTCCCCGCGGTTTCTGCCCGTCTGTAAGTCGCCATATCAATCCATCCTCCGTACGTTCCCATATCATGCACCTGTGTAAATCCATGAGACAAAGCATGTGAAGCGGCACGGTGAAGACTCTCATCCAATTCTTTCTCTGATAAATCTGTAATGACATTGTTTAGCAGGTTGATGGCTTCATCCTTAAGAATACCGGTAGGTTCTCCGGATTTTGGATCTTTCACAATTTCTCCGCCTGGTGGATTACTTGTGTTTTTAGAAATTCCGGCCATTTTTAACGCAATTGAATTGGCAAGACCCATATGCCCGTCGTACCGGCTGATAAAAACAGGATGGTCGCCGCTAATGCTGTCTATCCATGAGGCTCGGGGAAGTTCACCACCCCAGGCTTCATGATCCCAGTTTCCGCCTCTGATCCAGCTCTTGCCCTTTGCAGAATCCGTAAAATGATGAAAAACAGAAATGAATTCCGACCTGGATTTTGCATCTCTGAGATCAATATTTGCCAGATAATAACCACCGTCCAGAAAATGCACATGATTATCTATAAAACCAGGCACCAGCATTTTGCCCTGAAGATCAACAAGGGTAGTATGGCCGTCTGCATATGGATGAAAATCGTTTCCTACATATAGTATGAGTGAATCTTTGATGGCAACGGCTTCTGCTTCAGGGTTTACCGAATCACCGGTCCACACTTTTGCATTAAAATAAATCCTGTCCGCGACCGGATGCTGGCGGCAGGATGAAAAAATAAACAAACAGAAAATAACAGACACTAAATAAATCCTCATAACCGCGAATTATATAATGAATATAGGATATTCGGACAACCCGACGAATGCTGTCAGTAAATCTATATCTTAATAACAAAAAACCATGCAGACGGATATAGTTCCGATGTTAACTTATGAAAATGCACTGGCAGCAATGGATTGGCTCTGCCGGGT
>DASSGT010000317.1:0-2924 GCA_035693345.1 Puia sp.
CGGAGGGAAGGTCCTATTTTATAGGATAAGATAATTTTATCACCGGAGAAAAAAAGTAAAATAGGATGACGTTTCAAATCGAGGCTCCGGAATCTCAACCGAAGATTACCATAATCCGATTCACTTTTCGTGCGGAAGGTGATCGTGTCGATCTTTAATTATTTACCTCCCAGTGTGTCTTCTGCAAAGTCTTTTTGCAAAATGAGATGATAAGGAGTACCCTCCTTCCAGGCATAAGAGGTCAGGGTGAGTTTTTTATTGGTGCTGTCCATCATCCAATGATAAGACGTGACATCCCGAAAACTGTCTACCGTGAATCGGATTTTGTTTGTGTCGTAAAATTTCAACGGAGTTCCGAAAGTTAATATCAACTGATCATGCAGATCCATCTGGCCGTTCGGAATATTTCCAGAAATAATTAACCTTTTGGGTTTGTCCTTATCTTCTTTCTTGGGGGGAGCAGGCGGCAGTAATAGCTTCTTGGCTGGTTTTGAAAACCCACTGGTGTCTTCATAAGCATATAATAAAAGCGGCGGGGCACCCTGGGTAAGATCTACCGGACTGTCGGCAAAGGCAAATATCTGTGCCTTCGAAGTATATTCATGCAAACCCGTTTCATCTTTCAACGCAAACAGGTTATATACACCCGGATGTATGTTTGAGAAAGTAAAATTTCCGGAGCTGTCAAGCCGGGCGATATAACGTGGCCTTTCTTTCGCAACGGCTGAATCATATAGTTTATCATGGAGAATCGCAATCAGCGTACTGTCGGGCTTACCGGTATACGCCATGATCACGCGTCCGCTATATCGCATGGAGTCTATATATCTTCCGGTGGAAAAAACGTAGGTAAAATTTTTCAAAACATTTCCTTCATTTACATCCGTGACAGCCTTTCCAAAATTCAGTGAATACGTTGTGTTCGGTTGAAGGGTATCCTTCATTTCAATGGTAATCACTTTCAGATGGGAGGTTACCAAAGGCATAATTTTCGGTACAGGTGATACGATGAGGTTGTTTCGGATTTCTTTTAAGTCAATGTATTCATCAAAAGTGAGAATGATTTTTTTCCCATCCACATGCAAGGCCCTCATCCTTGGTTCTGCAGTCAATAGCACCGGCGGGAGACTATCCTTAGGGCCGCCTGTAGGCGGAACAATATTGGCACAGCCTGTAATGAGAGGATAGCGTGTGAGAGACAGGCAGACCAGGAAAAAAATAAAGAGTCGCTTCATGTACTGGCTGCAAACTTACTGGAGGGAAATGGGATTTAAACAGTTTTATGATTTTATAAACTTGAATGTTCCTCTTCCTGCGCTATGGTTGCCCGGATATCCAGCTTATTATTTTTTACAAAATTGCACCAATGGCAATCCTCTTTACCACAACCTGAATAGAATTCGTGACGCTGAATTTTCTCCCAAGTCTCCCTGATCTGATGGGTAACCACCGATTCGTCTGCGGAAGTAATAAATAATTTTTGTTTTATGTAAACTCCTTTGTTATTCGGTTCGATAAAATCAAATTCTGTACTCACAACCTGCCAGTCTTTTTGACTGCGGTCTACGAGTAATTTATAAAAAACTGCCTGTCGCCAGTAATCACCACCCAGGGGTTGCTTTTCATTCGGCCCCTTGATTTTTTGGTTGGAATTATCCGGATTACCGGTTTTATAATCAACAATATTCACCTGTTTGCCGTCAAATTCAAGTTTATCAAGCATTCCCTTCGCAGGCACCCCTTCGATGGACACATTATTAATCCGTTTTTCAATACTTACGATCGGATTCCAGCTTCGTGCGTATTTTTCATAATATGCCGGAAGAATGATATGCCCGTATTCCTTTCTCCGCCTGAATTGTTCAAGAGTAAAACTTTCCCGGTGACGATCCATATACCAGTCAAAGGAGGCAATAAAAAATCCGGATTCGGGAAACTTTTTATCACTATCCATCATTTTACGGAACAACTGTTCGAGCGCGAAATGAACCGAAGAACCGAATTCCGTATTTTCATTTTTGGGTGACGGAATACGTATAAGATTTTTGAAATAGAATTCCAGCGGGCATTTGAGATAGTTATTTAATGCGGTTACATTCATTTGGAAATTCTCCAATACCCGGTTGACGAAATCCATTTCAATTCGTTCCATTTCCGGAGGCTGCTGACCCTGCAGAATTAAAAATTGAAAGTCACTGATTATTTGTCCGCCGGGTGTCGGAGTTTCAAATGGCAACTCAAATCCGGCGCGGATTTCTGCAATGAATACGGAGGGTTCAGCTTCTTTGCCATTATTCCGGAAACGGCTGTAGGATATATATAAATCTGTTTCAGCTCTCGTAATGGCAACATAAAAAAGACGGCGCAATTCTTCATAATCGCTCGATTGGGATTGCAATAATGTATCCGGGAAATGAAATCCTTTATTCGCGCCACCCTTCTTCTCCCAATAGTGAGAATTACAACCTGCAAAAAAGATATATTTAAATTCCAGCCCCTTGGAGCCATGCACCGTGAGCAGGTTTACAGAGTCCGTACTCCCGCTGACTTCGATGAGCGGAAGATCAATACTGTTGTCCTCCATCAGGTCGAGATGGGTGACCAGCTGTTGCAATGTCAATAGAGGCTGACGGCGGGTTTCTTCTTTTATAAAGTCAAAAAATGCAGTGAGTATTTGCAGGATGCGTTGTTTATCCGGGTGCTGCATGGCAAAACGAAGAAGTCCTGATTCGCGGAAAATGGTTTCAAACAGGGATTGTATTGTGGTATTTGAAACCGCACTGATCAGTTTTTCGAGAATTCCCGACGCCGCTGCCAGTGCGGGATTCAGGGGCTGTGAGAATAAATCCCTGGCCGGTTTATTGGCCTTATCGCTCAGCAGTTTTCTCAGCGAAATCTTTTCACTGCTGTATTGTTTCTGCGCG
>DASSGT010000318.1:0-6221 GCA_035693345.1 Puia sp.
TATGGGGGCAAAAATCCTACCCTGTTCCCTATGCCTGGAAAAAACTTCTTGCTTATATCGTAATCGTCGTAATACTATACTTTATGCACAATGCCATCATGAGCATTTGGCATAATGATGCCGTTAATTACACGTTTGCCACTCTATTCCTTGCCCTGTTTGGACTATTTATCTACCGGGTGGAAAAGAAGGAATTTAATAATCTGCTAAGTATGCGAAAAACCCCCGTTTAAGCGTTTATATGTCATTGTTACCTGTTTTGTACGCAAAGAAACCTTCAAAAAGCGTCTTACCTGGGCCAGGTTCCCTACAATTTTTATAGGCTAAACCCCGTTTTATAAGGCAGTTATGAGTTATATTGCGATATAAATTTAATATGCAGATCGACCCCATCCCATATCGTCCTACTTTAAAACATGCCTGTCTAAATGCAGGTTCTTGCATTTATGATGGTCATGTTATAATAAACTTTTATCTGCTATGATCATTGCCCCTAAAAAATATAAGGCAGGGACAATCATCGAAACCGATATATGTATCATTGGAGGTGGCCCGGCAGCAATAAGCCTGGCTCTTAGTTTTCTAAACCAGCATTCTAAAATAATTATCCTGGCCGGTGGCTCATGGAAAGAAAAATCCAGGCATCGTGAGTTAAACAAAGGGGTCATCGATCCTGCCGGCAGTCATGAACCATTGGAGGAAAACCGGAGAAGAGTTTTTGGTGGCGGTACTTCTGTTTGGGGTGGCCGGTGTGTTCCATTCGATCCCATTGACTTTGAAAAAAGATCATGGGTTCCGCATAGCGGATGGCCTATTACTTACGAACAGGTTGAACAATATTTTGAACGTTCTTTACAATTTTGTGAAGCCGGAGAAAACAATTTTGATGCGAGAGTAGTATTTCCTGGTAAAAATCCGGAGATCATTCCCGGAATGGATAGTGAGGATATAGTTTCCTACAAATTAGAAAGATGGAGTCCTCCAACCAGATTTGCCTATAGGTACAAACACATTTTAAAGTCAAATCGCAACATTGACATTTATCTGGATGCCCATGTAGTCAATATAGATGTCGAAAACCAGGCGGATAAAGTCGATTCTGTTACGGTTGTCATAGACTCATCTGAAATAAAAGTGAAAGCCGGCAAATTTGTTCTGGCTGCAGGCGGAATTGAAAATCCACGATTACTTTTGTCTTCAAAATCCGTATTTCACCCAAACGGTGTAGGTAATCAATACGATAATGTAGGGAGATATTATATGTGTCATTTAACTGGCACATTCGGTGCGGTTGATCCCTTTGACAGGAAAGAAATTTTATTTCCATTTGAGCTCGACCAACAGGCAATTTATTGCCGGAGACGCTGGTGGCTTACTCCCAAGTTCCAGAAGCAGGATAAAATAGCCAACGGTATTATATACCTGAATGGTCCAATCAATGTAAAAGACCATATGGAAGCAACGGAATCTGCGGTTATTCTGGCTAAATCATTTTCGAATATATTGAAGGGAAGGTCTTTCAAGGCAGTATTAAGGAATTTGAAACAGGCCGTTGAGGATCTGAATGAACACCTGGTTTTTACTCTGAAGAATAGCCACCAGGTGATACCGTTTTTTTTGAATATTGGAATCAAAAGGATCACGAACCGCAGGTTGCCCATCAGGCTCCCTTCCATTAAATCCAAATGGTTATTTGTTTGTTTCCAGTCAGAACATGTGCCCAATCCGGAAAGCAGGATCTGCCTGTCAGAAGAAAAAGACAGGTTGGGTATGCCCCTGCCCCTTGTAAGAGTGGCCTTTACAGAACTGGACATACAAACCGTTATAAGTTCCTATAAGACCTTTTTCAATAGATTTCAAAATCTTAATAAAGGGAACATAAGCTATAAGGAAGAGGAACTCCGGCAAAACGTGATGGAAGAAATTAATAATTTCAGCAGCCGCGCACATCATCTGGGAACCACGCGTATGTCGGAAAGCCCTTTAGATGGAGTTGTGGACAGTAACTGCAAGGTTCATGGTATGTCTAATTTATACATCGCAGGATCATCAGTGTTCCCAACCGGTGGACATGCCAATCCTACCCTTACCCTGATCGCCCTGACCTTACGGTTGGCGGACCATTTAAAAAAAAGTAATCTTCCTCCTGTAAGGTCAACGAGTTATAACGTAGACGTAAAACCAAAGAAAGTTTTCTATGTAAAGGCCCTCCGGTTACTCAGTAATATAACACTCATTTTTTCAGCCCGTAATTAATACTATCTAATTCGTAGTTGTACGAATTTGGAATTCAGGAAAATTCAATATCTTCAAGTAACATATTGAAGAAATCCTATTTCCTTTAATTTTCCCCACTATCCTGTTTAATTTCTGAGGCGAATCCAAATGTCAATGGATCCAATAGTTTGATAGCCTTTTTAATGTGAAATATATTTACATACAGTAGATCGTCACGATCAACCTGATGAGACAGCACCCGTGTAAGATTTGAATTCCCAATATTCCTGTTTAAAATGGTCAGTCTTATATACGCGACTGAATTGGAAAAGCAAAAAAATTAACCGGACCTTTAACGCCGAGTATTATGATGGAAGAAAAAAAATGGTACGCGGTATATACCAAACCTCACTGCGAAAAAAAAGTTGCAGAACAGCTTACCCGAAAAGGCATTGAAAATTATTGTCCCCAAAACAAAGTTTTTAGCCAAGGAACCGATCGAAGAAAAATTATCCATGCCCCTCTGTTTTCATCTTTCGTGTTTGTCAGAATTTCTACGGATGAGCATTTCATTGTAAGGCAAACCCATGGTATTATAAATTTTATATTCTGGCTTAATAAGCCAGCCATTATAAGAGATAAAGAAATAGAAAATATTAAAAAATTTCTGAGCGAGCATGGTTTCGTTAAACTGGAGAAAGTGGATGTACATTTTAACGATGTCGTAAAAATAAATCCCGCCCCTCTGATAGAACAGGAAGGAAAAGTAGTCTCAATAAATAGCAAGATCGTCAAAATAATTCTTCCCTCTCTCGGCTTTATCATGTGCGCTGAAGTTGACACCGCGAATGTTAAGCTTATTAAAGAAACTCATACGTATTTGAGGGAACCATTTATATGAATAGTCGTTATACAAACCTTTTCCGGTTCTTCTTTGTTTGCGTTGATTTGGTAGCGCTGGGTTTAGTACATTTTGTGCTCATTCTCAATTTTCACCGTATCCCCACGGACTGGGAAAGCTCCTATGGGCTACTCTTTCTCTTTGGCAATATAGCATGGCTGATTTCAGCATACAGTGTTGCACTCTATGTGGAAGACGGTCAACCCAACATTTATCGTTTCACGACGAGAACACTCAAAGCTTTTATTATCTATACGTCGTGTATGCTGATGTTTATATTCTTTTACCATTATCCTTATTCCCGCCTTTTCATTCTCATCAGTTTCGCCGGATTTTTCATGCTATTATTTTTTACCCGTTTAGGTATGATTGGTGTGACATACTTTATGAAAAGAGCTAACCGGATATCCCGAAGAATTGTCATTGTTGGGTACAACGATTTATCAAAAAAATTTGCTGAGCGTTTCAGCTTCAACCATACAGATTTCCAGGTAGACGGATATTTTGAAGATCCCGGCCAGGTGAGAGAATTATCCAGACATCCAATCATCGGAAATATTGATGAATGTCTGGACTATGCTGTAAGCAACAATATTCATGAAATATACTCAGCCATTTCACCGGAAAAAAATGAGAGCATTTATGAAATGGCCAAACAGGCTGAAAAGTCAATGATCCGGTTCAAGTTTATCCCGGATTTCAGATTATTTGTAAATCGTGAAACCTATATCGAATACCAGGATAATTTCCCCATTCTTTCTTTACGCCCTGAGCCTCTGGAAGACATGGGTAACAGTATAAAAAAACGGTTATTTGATATCGTTTTCAGTTTGCTGGTCATCGTCTTTGTCCTTTCCTGGTTAATTCCCATATTGGCTATTCTGATTGTAATCAGCTCCCGGGGGCACGTTTTTTTCAAACAAAAGCGATCAGGTAAAAATAATAAACAGTTCACCTGTTACAAACTCCGGACTATGCGGATGAATAGCGATGAACATCTCCGGCAGGTAACTTTAAATGATTCAAGAGTTACAAAACTGGGACGATTTCTCCGTAAAACCAGCCTGGACGAACTTCCCCAGTTCGTGAATGTTTTATTGGGTAACATGTCGATTATCGGACCGAGGCCGCATATGTTGGTGCATACCAACATGTATTCAAAGATCATGAATGAGTATATGATCCGGCATTTTTTAAAACCCGGCATCAGCGGCTGGGCGCAGGTAAACGGATACAGAGGTGAAATAAAAGAAGAGGCCCAACTCCGTAAACGCATTGATCATGATATCTGGTATATGGAAAACTGGAGCATATGGCTGGACCTGAAAATTATCTGGATGACCATTTATATTACCCTCAGAGGTGACAAGAATGCATATTGATCAGAATATGAATTCAGGAGAAAATATCTGAATAGAAACTCTTCTTTTACTCAATCCTAACCTGAGTTGATCTTAAGTAAGGAATCCATATTTTTGCCGATCTTATTATTTTTCGTGCTGGACGAATGTACAGCCAGCGAAACCTAATTTTAAAGTATGGAAACAAATTACCGGATCGCAGTGATCGGACTGGGTTATGTGGGTCTTCCCCTTGCTGTAGAATTCGCGAAAAAATACCCTGTAGTCGGCTTTGATATCAATAAGAACCGGGTGAATGAATTGATGAACGGACGGGATCAGACTTTAGAGATAGAAGGCGCTGATTTAAAAAAAGTATTAACAGGCACCCCCGGATCAAAAGGACTTTATTGTTCTGATACTATCGCAGATATTGGCACATGCAATTGTTATATCATAACAGTTCCAACACCCACAGATAAACATAATAACCCGGATCTTGGTCCTATATATAAAGCAAGTGAAACTGTCGGAACTGTTCTGAAGAAAGGCGATATCGTTATTTACGAATCTACTGTTTATCCGGGTGTTACTGAGGAAGAATGTGCCCCGATCCTCGAAAAAATCAGTGGGCTGAAATTCAATACCGATTTCTTTTGCGGTTATTCTCCGGAACGGATCAATCCGGGCGATAAGCTACATACCGTATCCAAAATTCTGAAAATAACATCCGGATCTACACCTCAGGTTGCCAAAAAGGTTGATGCTCTTTACCGTACGATCATTGAGGCCGGAACGCATCTGGCCCCGTCCATCAAAGTAGCAGAAGCAGCAAAAGTGATCGAAAACTCCCAAAGAGATATCAATATTGCGTTTATAAATGAGCTGGCCAAGATATTCAATTTATTAGGCATTGATACCTCTGCGGTTTTGGAAGCAGCCGGAACAAAATGGAATTTCCTGAAATTCAAACCTGGCCTGGTAGGTGGCCACTGTATCGGCGTTGATCCCTACTATCTCGCGCAAAAAGCGAAAGAAGCTGGTTACCATCCTGAAATTATTCTTGCTGGAAGAAGACTGAATGATAGTATGGGGGCATATGTGGCCAGCGAAACCATCAAACTGATGATAAAAAAAGAAATCCCGGTTAAAAATTCCAATATTCTGATATTGGGATTTACATTCAAAGAAAATTGCACAGATGTACGCAACACTAGGGTCATTGATATAGTCCGCGAGCTGAAGAGTTATCAGGCGAATGTAAGTATCTGCGATCCATGGGCCGAACCATCTCATGTTAAACATGAGTATGGAATCATTACCACTGATATTCTGAGCGATGGTTCCGTAAAATACGATGCAGTTATTTTGGCCGTGGCTCATGATAAGTTCAATAAATTAAACATCCGTGAGCTTGTAAATAAAAAATCCGTGATATATGATGTCAAAGGCGTTTTAACGCCGGAGAACTTTGACGCCCGGCTTTGATTATGTATCAGCATCCCTACCATATCGTTGATTTAAGCAAATTTTCTTTCTTAATAACGGGAGGTGCAGGATTTATCGGCTCAAACCTGGTTGAATATCTGATCAGACATCAGGCAGGCAAAATAAGGGTGCTCGATAACCTGAGCACCGGGCATCTGAAGAATATCCAGCCTTTTTCTTCTAATTCTTCTTTCGAATTTATAAATGGGGATATCCGGGACCCGATTGTATGTCATGCTGCTGTAGCGAATATGGATTTTGTACTTCATCAGGCG
>DASSGT010000319.1:0-15277 GCA_035693345.1 Puia sp.
TCCGATCCGGTTCTTTCGATGGAATCCCAGGTAACACTGATCCTTCGCATATTGTGCGGTTTTGGTATTGACGAAATTGCGGATGCGTTTTTAACCAACCGTGAAACCATCAACAAGAGGCTCTTCAGGGGAAAGGAAAAATTAAGAAGCTCACATATCAAAATAAGCTTACCTGCACCGGAGGAAATTAACAAAAGAATTGATGCCGTCCTGACAAGCCTGTATCTTTTATTTAATGAAGGTTATTATTCATCCAGCCAGAATAGTGTATTGAGAAAGGACTTTTGCCTGGAGGCCATGCGTCTGACCGGATTGTTAGTTGAGAATGAAAAAACCAGTAACCCAAGGGCAGATGCATTGCTTGCGCTGATGTGTTTTCACGCATCCCGTTTTGACGCAAGAACAAATGAAAATGGCGAGATCATCCAATACGACGATCAGAATACTGAATTGTGGAATGATGAACTGATTTCAACCGGACATTATTATTTGAACAAAGCATCCCGTGGAAAAGAATTAAGCAGGTTTCACCTGGAAGCAGGAATCGCATACTGGCATACGATTAAAAATGACAGTTATGAAAAATGGGAAAATATATTACAACTATATAATCAGTTGTTATGTATCAACTATTCGCCTGTCGGGGCATTAAACAGGACTTACGCGTTATCTAAAATATACGGCAAACAGGCAGCTATCCTCGAAGCAGAAAAACTTGGACTTGCAAATAATCACCTTTACCATGTTCTGCTGGGATGGTTATATACTGAAGTTGATCATGAGAAAGCAAAAGAACATTTGAAACTGGCACTTGTTTATGCCAGGACTGAAACGGAACGTGCCGGCATTCGGAAACAGCTGAAGAAAGTATGAAAGTATGGAAGAATGGAAGTTTGGAAGTGCTTTTTACTTTCATTCTTCCATACTTCCATTCTTCCATACTGATTAAGCTTCTTTGGGTTCCTCAGAGTGCATGAATCCCGAAATCTTTTCCTGAGCGGCATGAAGAAAATCACCACTCTTGGCTTTTGCTTCTGCGAATAATTCAGCGCCTTTCGTTTTGATCGTGTCGCCAATGGCGGCTGCATCGAGGTGCTCAT
Organism: Puia sp.; assembly: GCA_035693345.1. Lineage (GTDB taxonomy): Bacteria > Bacteroidota > Bacteroidia > Chitinophagales > Chitinophagaceae > Puia. The sequence goes on from DASSGT010000319.1 coordinate 1,101, forward strand.
GAAAAACTGCGGGAAGCTTTGCTTTGAAATATTCTATTACATGATTGGCTGCTGATTTTGCCTGATCAGCAGTGAGTCCGACTTTTTCCTGTAATGACTGTATCAATGCGTCCATAAAAAAAGTTTTAGACAGGTAATTTACGCAATCCGTATGACTTAAACACAAGACTGGAAGACTGGAAGTCTGAAGGACTGGAAGTGATAGTGCATTTCCAGACTTCCAGTCTTCCAGTCTTCCATACTTGTGATTAGTGTGTGGGCTTAAGACGCAACACCAATACATCATGTGATTCCAGGGATAATTCCAGTTTCTTATCCGTTTTCCCCATTTCTTTTTTCATCCACAAGTCCCGCATGGTAAATAACTGTTTGCTAAATTGAACATCTAATCCTGATTGGGGATCTGTGATATTAAGATCCTTCCAGTTCAGTGCAATTTTTCTTGTACTTCCTGTGCGGTTGAAAAAGCAAAGCGCCAGTTCATTATTCTGCAAGGGCTTTACCCAAAGTTCCACGCTGTCCGGCATAACCATTTTAAACGCAGCAATACCGCGTGCGTCCTGGTCGATATCAATCATTTCCTTATTTGTCAATATGCCGCGGGTTTGAGGCGACATTTTACGCAGATCATTCCCGGCGGCGAGTGGTGCGGCCAGCATACACCAAAGAGAAAAATGGGATTTGTCTTCTATTGCTGTCATTCCGTTACCCACTTCCAGCATATCAGGATCGTTCCAATGATTCGGTCCGTTGTATTTACGGATAGGTTCCTGCAAATCGAGAATACTCAGTACCGATTGAGGCGTCCAGTTTCCGATCGGCTTCCGAACTATAAAACTTGCGCTGATGTCTCCGGTAGACCGGTACAATTCTCCAACTCCGCCAGCCCAAAGCCATGGTTTATGATCTCCCCACTCGCAGATACTAAAGACAATCGGTCTGCCCGTCGCCCGGAGGGCTGCACTCATCGTCTTGTAAGCTTCCGGTGCGTTGAGACTGTCCGTATTACACCAGTCATATTTTAAAAAGTCGACACCCCAGGACGCATATAATCTGGCGTCTTCATATTCATGGCCGCGTGTGCCGGGATATCCGGCGCAGGTTTTTGATCCGGCGCAGTTATAGATTCCGAATTTCAATCCTTTGGAATGTACATAATCGGCAAATGATTTCATTCCATGCGGAAATTTTACGGGATCTGCTACCAGACTTCCCGACTGATCCCGTTCCATGGCCATCCAACCATCGTCCAAAACAAAATACTGATATCCGGCATCACGCATCCCTGAACTTACGTACACATCCACCATCTCTCTGAGCATGTCTTCATTAATCTTTGTCTGAAAAGTATTCCAGGTATTAAAGCCCATCGGAGGTAATGGAGCAAGCTGACCAGTTAGCAAGATATCAGAATGAGCACTCTTTTGCCCCGTTCCGCCATTTTGAGAATAGATTTCAACAGCATTGGCAAGACCAAAGAAACATAGCAGAAAGACTTTGAAAAACTTCATGTAGAGATTTTTTGAAATAGTTAACGGTTATAAAAGGATTGTTATTCACGTTCAGACAGGGATAAATTTAGTCAGAAAAAAATGATGTTATAACGAATGACCGGATACCCATAAACCGGGTAAGATTGAATGCTCCTTTTTTCCCCGGAATTACCGTACACTACGTGTTCGATAACGGACATAATCAGGACTGCTTTTTCTGATAACATATTGAATCCCAAACCTGTACTCCATGGCATTGTCTTGGATTCCAGGCACAGAAAGTAAATCAAACCGAAATGTTGAAAAGCTATCTGACAATCGCCTGGAGAAATCTGATGAAGAACAAGATTTTTTCATTCATCAATATAACCGGGCTGACCATTGGCATCACCGTGTGCATGATGATTTTTCTTTTTATTATGAATGAATTCAGTGTAGACAGATTTCACCGGAATGCTGACCGAATTTTTCGTGTTATGCGTGAATATGATAAAGGCAAACCGCCCGTTGCTTACTTATCAGGTCCCTATGGACCGGCTTTAATAAATGATTTTCCGGGCAGGATAAAAAAATCTGTTCGCGTGCAGCCTGTTGAGGGAATGATTTCATATGATAACAAGGCTTTCAGAGAGAAAAAAATATATGCTGTAGATGAAGATTTTTTTGACCTCTTTAGTTTCCCCCTTTTAATAGGCAATCCACAAACGGCGCTAAAAAATCCCGGGAGTGTGGTTCTGACGGAAAACGCGGCAATTAAGTACTTCGGAAGTCCGGAAAATGCCTTAAATAAAACAATTGATCTGGATAAAACACTTCATCTGAAAGTAACCGGCATCGCAAAAAACGCTCCTACCAATTCGCACTTATATTTCGATTTAGTTATGCCATTGTCAAATTATATTCATGACGATGGATTTAATGTTTGGATAAATAACCGACTGTTCACCTATTTGCTACTGGATAATCCGGGAAGCAAAGAAGCCCTCGAAAAACAATTTCCTTCCTTCATCCAAAAATATATGGGGAAGGATATGATCAACTATGGTTTTCATTTTGATCTCAAACTGACGCCACTAAAAGATATTTATTTTGAACCCCTCTCCGGATTTGACAATGTGAAACACGGCGATAAGAAAGTAGTTTATATATTTCTTTCCATCGCCATTCTGATATTGGTGATTGCCTGTATCAATTTTATGAATCTTTCCACTATCCGGGCGGTAGAAAGATCAAAAGAAGTCGGGCTTCGTAAAGTGATGGGCGCCCTGAGAAATAATCTGATTTGGCAGTTTATTGGCGAATCCATTTTACTTACTTTCATCTCCTGCGTTCTTTCGATCGGGCTGTTACTCATCCTGATGCCGTTTTATGATCAGTTGTTGGGATATCAATTAATCGTTTCCTGGAACAGCTGGCCGATTTATCTTTTCCTGACCGGTGTCATTCTCATTGCCGGTTTTCTGGCTGGTAGTTATCCGGCCTTTTTCCTGTCGGCATTTTCTCCCATTCAGGCGTTGAAAGGCAAACTCAGACTGGGCAAAGGAGGATCATTTTTTCGCCAGTCACTGGTTATGCTTCAATTTAGTATTTCGGTATTCCTGATTATTGGAACAATGATTATCATTATCCAGATGAAATTTGTCAAAAGCAAAAATCCCGGTTATGACGAATCACAGACGATCGTAATAAATATCGATAATGATGATTTTTATAATCACATGAACACATTTAAATCAGAATTACAAAGTCATCCCGGCATTTATTCCGTCTCGATGATGTCCGGAGAACCCGGAGGCTTTTTTGATGTGCAGGGTTTCAAAGCAGAAGGAAAAAATGATGAATTGCTCAAATTCAGGTCCGAATACGCCGATTTTGAATTTGTAAAAACACTGGGATTGAAAATAATTGCCGGAAGAGATTTTTCATCTTCCTTTCCCACCGATACAGCCGGTTCCGTTCTGATTAATCACACGGCTGCTTCGCTGCTTGGATGGACACCAGATCAGGCGATTGGAAAATGGATCCGAAATACTGTAAGGGACAGTCTGAACAGAAGGATTGTCGGGGTTGTCGAGGATTTTGATTTTCTTTCCCTGAAACAGAAAATGGATGCATTGGTGATATCACCCAGTCAGGACAGACGCGTGGCTGTCGTAAAAATGCGACCCGGCAACATTACAGCCGCTTTGAAATTAATCAAAGATGAATATAATCGCGTTGCACCGATTTATCCGTTTGAATACAGTTTTCAGGATCAAAAATTCGACGAGTTATATAAAACAGATCTCAGACAGCAGACCATATTGTTCGTTTTCGCGGGACTCGCCATTTTTATAGCCTGTCTGGGACTGTTTGGCCTTGCATCATTTACAGCAGCAAAAAGGACCAAGGAAATCGGAGTTCGCAAAGTGCTGGGTTCTTCTACAGGAAATATTGTTGTTCTATTATCAAAAGATCTGCTCAAACCTGTGCTGATGGCTACCTGTTTGGCCATTCCCCTGGGATATACAGCCATGAACAACTGGCTGAATAATTTCGCCTACCGCACACCGATGTACTGGTGGATTTTTGTAATGGCCGCAGGCACTACTATTTTGATTGCGTTGATTACGGTAAGTTTTAAAGCAGTACAGGCGGGGCTGGCAAATCCTACGAAGAGTCTGAGGACGGAATGAGCAGAGGAGGAATGAAGGAGGGAGGGATGAAGGAGGGAGGCAGGAGGGATGAGGGAGGGAGGCAGGAGGGATGAAGGAGGGATGAAGCAGGGAGCTGCCTCAGCCATCTAGCCTCAGCCATCCTGCCTCAGTCCTCCATCTTATTCCGGAAATTTTTTATCGTTGATATACTGAACGATGCCAATCAGGCTCTGTTCATTGATTTCATGTTCGTGGATGGTAAAAAAATCATCCAGTAATTTCGTCTCATCCCTGAGTGCCCGCCTGATATCTTTTTCCTTCAGGTATAATTTCCGGAAAAGATTATTTCCGGGATAAGTAATATAGTATTCATAGTAATCAACATATTCATCAAATTTTCTACCCTTTGAATAATACCCTTCGTTGGAAAAATCCGCCTGGAGAAATCTGGTTAATAATCTTTTATACAGTGAATATCCCTTTTCCGATTTCAAAATGGGCATCAGGAAAAAATTATCACTGATCCAGTTGACTTTTTCAAAAGAGAGAACCGTGTTATCATCCACCAGGTTAAAGCTGATTACGGAATCCGACGGATAAAATATGATCTTGTTTTCCCGGTTCACGGAATATACTACATTACTGATCTTATCAAAGTTGAACAAAAGAGGTTCTCCGGGCTCAGGCAGAATTTTGTGATTTGATAATTCAACCTTTCCCTTTACCCAATTTCGTGTCAGGTAAAGACTCCCTACCGTTTCATTTTTTGAAAAAAACTGTGTCATGTCCGGGCCCCTGTGAATGTCCGGCGGGATCTGGGTGACTACATTTTGCTGAGCCAAAACAGGACATATGATGACGGATAAGCATAAGGTGATGCAGAAAAACCTGAATCCGATTTTTCTATCCTGTGATTGCATTACGTTGAAGTTTTGACACACCTGAAGCCAACATGATTTGAAGAAGATCGATATTCCCCTTTGCCCCGGCTTCCCACCATATACCTGGTGCAATATTGATCCGTACATAAAAAAGAACCACCACGCTGGACCTTCTTTTTTTCTCCCGGTTCTGCAGGATCCAATGAATTATCAGGTCCTTTGGGATTATCAGTAACCTTATTCCTGGCCAATGTTTGATAGTAATCAGCCCTGTACCAATCGCTGCACCATTCCCAGACATTTCCGGCCATATCATACAATCCATAGGCATTGGGTGTAAATTGTTTTACAGGTGCGATCCCCACGAATCCGTCCGTACCCAGGTCCATCTGTGGAAATTTTCCCTGGTAAGTATTAGCCATCCATTTATCATTCAGTTTAAACGTATTACCCCATGTATACAATTCACCTGTTTTACCGCCCCGGGCGGCAAATTCCCACTCTGCTTCAGTCGGGAGTCTCTTTCCTGCCCATTTCGCGTAAGCTTCAGCATCTTCTTCTGCTATATGTACCACAGGATAATTTTCCTTTCCCGAGAGGTCTGATCCGGGACCGGTTGGATGTCTCCAATTGGCACCATGTACATAATTCCACCAGTTATAACTGTTTGATAGATCATTCGTCACTTTGGGTGTGAACACAACGGATCCCGCAACCAGGTTTTCTTCCGGTGCAGTGGGGAATTCCTTTTTGGTCGGTTTAGTTTCAGCGACGGTAACATACCCGGTGGCCGCTACGAAAGCGGCAAATTCCTTATTGGTCACTTCCGTTTCATCCATAAAAAAACCATTCACCCGAACCCGGTGAACAGGCCGGGCATCTCCCATTCCTTCATGACCTCCATCCATCATGCCGATCGGATTTACTCCGCCCATGCTGAACTCACCGCCGGGTATCCATACCATTCCTTCGATCTTTTTTACCGGAACCTTTAAATCGCCAAATTCAGTCGGCTGAAATTCGGCCCCTCCGCCAGACATATATAATGCGCTGTCCTGTACAGGCAATCCGGTAGCCGTACAGGAAACAGCTCCCGATATCTTGTCTTTTTCCATTTTACTAACCGTATCCTTTGACGGTTCCGGCTGTTGACAGGCTACAAAAAATATTACCAGTCCAATGCCCGATATAATCTCCTTGTTCCTCATAATTTTCAGTATGAATCGATCGAATTCGAATAAATACCCACTATAAAATTAATCAATATAAAATGAATGATTTTCGAAGGGCCAGGTGAGTTTAGGATTTGGTTAAGAATAAAGAACCGTGCAAGATTGCACGGCTCTTTCAAAAACGTTATAGGAACATGATCCCCCGGGATCCTTTTTTTACTGTTGTTCCATCTTATCCCAGAGTTTTGCAAGATCCGGATTCAGAATAATCTGTATCCTGCGGTTTGCAGCCCTGCCCTCTTTAGTGTCATTACTTGCAATCGGATTGTATTTGCTTCTTCCACCAGCGAGCAACCTGGCCGGATCCACACTATAACTGTCTCTCATTACACGTACAATACTATTGGCCCTTTCTGTACTCAGGGACCAGTTATCAAAGAATTTCGCGTTATGAATTTTAAGCGTATCGGTATGTCCTACCACATAAATCTGAACCCTTGGATAATTATTCAGCACAGAGGCCAGGGGAGACAAAGCAGACTTGGATTTAGCACTTAGTGTGGCACTTCCGGAAGGGAAGAGCAAACTTTCGGGCAGGTTTACATACAGGAAACCGTTTTTGAATTCTACATTAATACCGGAATCCTGCAATGCTGATAACCCGGCGATAATTTTTTCCCTTATTTCCCTTAGCGATGTTCCCTGTTCAGCAAGTGCGGCATTCAACATAGCCTGTCTTGCTCTGAGGTCGTCCCGGAGCTCTTTATAAGCCATGGCATCTTTGCTCAATGCCGCGTTCTGACTTGAAAGGCTGGCAACCTGGTTATTCAGGTCGGCTATCTTGGCATTTGCGTTTGCTAAACTGGAACTGCAGCTTGCCGAATCTGTCTTCATTCTTTGAATCGTTTCATTGGCTGCTGCTAATTCCTTTTTTGCCTTACAGGAACTAAAGGCGATCAGGACTACAAGAAGAATCCCTGTACTTAGTTTTCTCATAAATGGAGGTTTTAAGTTATTTAATAGAATTACAGTGCCCTATCCGGCAATAATGTTTCTCATGTTATAATGAACACTAAAAATAAATAGGAATATAAAAGTCGGGTAATTCCTGCTAAAACGATCAAACACCCGGCTTCAGTTGATTATGTAACGGTTAAATCAGATAGTTAACCTGCAAAAAAGTTCAATTGTGCCACTATGCTCCGGAAATAATCTGATCAATTCATCTTTATCAGCGATTTCAAATTCCCTAAAGTCAAAACCTGGCGCGACGGCACAACTGACGAGTGTAAAATCTTTCCCTGTGGGTATTGCAGCAGAGAACCAGGATCCGGCTTCTATAACAATGGATAAATGACCGGTTTCATGGTCAGAAAGCTCATGCGTTATTAAAAAGCCGGTTCTTGTTATTTCATAAATATGTAATGGCTCACCCTTATGATAATACCAGATTTCATCTGATGCAATACGGTGAAATGCCGAATAGTCTCTTCCCTGCAGCAAATAATAAATGGATGTACAGGCCTGTTTTAAGTCGGTCGTGTATTTTTTAAGAATTTCAATATGGGAACGGAATACTTCTTTATAAAATCCTCCTTCAGGATGGGGAATCAAATTTAATTGGCTGATCCAATAATCTGCATTTTGTATATTCACACAAAGAGAGTTCAATCCAAATGTAACTAATATAAAAAAAGTGAAAAATATACTTACCGTTTGCCTTTGCTGTTTTATTTGCATAGCGAAGGCACAGACAAAAACGGATCATCCGACACCCGCTTATGATTCTGTACTTGCAAAAAAACTGGGTGCCGACCAATATGGAATGAAACACTATATCATGGCATTCTTAAAAAGCGGCCCCAATCAGATTACAGATTCACTCAAAAGAATCGAGTTGCAAAGGGCACACCTGAAAAATATTATACGTCTGGCAAATGAAGGAAAGCTGATCGTTGCGGGTCCCTTTCTGGATGATCAGCCGGTGGAAGGCATATTTATTTTCAATGTCGAGACGATTGAAGAGGCTAAGGCATTGACAAATACGGATCCGGCCATTCAATCCGGTGAATTGGTCATGGAACTCAGGCCCTGGTATGGTTCAGCAGCACTCGTTGAAATATCAGCATTACATCAGAAAATCCAGAAAAAAAGTGTCGCTGATTTTTAAACATCAACATGCCTGACAAAAAAAAGGCGCTCTCGCCTATTTCGGTTCTTATGATTATCATCGTTCTGGCGGCCATTACTTCCTGGCTCATGCCTGCCGGAAAATATAACAAGCTCACTAATAAGCAGAACGATTACTTCGAACTAACGACGGACAAAGGAAGTCTGGACCTGCCCTTTACACAAAGAACGCTTGACAGTCTCCACATTCTGATCAGACTCGATAAATTCAGAACCGGAAGTATTCAAAAACCTGTTTCAGTACCGGGATCTTATCACCGGGTGGCTCAGAACCGGGAAGGTCCGACGGGAATTTTACAAGCTCCGATCAAGGGCATGTACGAGGCCGTTGATATTTTTCTTTTTATACTGGTCCTGGGTTCATTTATTACGGTTTTTCAGGAATCCGGCGCGTTGGTTGCGGGGCTTAGCCTGCTTTCTTACCGAATGAGAGGAAGAGAAAGCTGGCTGATCGTTATACTTACATTTTTGTTTTCTCTCGGCGGCTCAACTTACGGAATGCAGGAAGAAGCCCTGATATTCTATCCGGTGATTACACCTGTCTTTCTTGCTGCCGGTTATGATCTGATCATTCCGGCGGCGGTCATATACGGCGGAACACAACTGGGATATTTATCTTCTGTAACAAACCCATTTTCTGTGATCCTGGCATCCAATGCTGCAGGGGTAAACTGGATCGACGGTTTGTCTGAGCGCATCATCATGTTCATGATTGCGACCTCCTGTTATTCGTGGTTTATTATCCGGTACACAAAAAAAATAAAAAAAGATCCGGCGGCCTCTTATGTTTATCAACAGAACCTGACAGAAACCGTATTACCAGTCCACATATCCGCTGATCTATCCGTGAAACCTGCGTTTACAACCAGAACCAGCATTCTGCTTCTATTATTCCTGACGAGTTTTATAATTATGATCATGGGAGTTGTTTTATGGAACTGGTGGTTTCTTGAAATGACCACTCTGATCCTGACGGCAACGATCATTTTCGGAATTATCATCAGGATGGATGAAAAGAAATTCATTGATAAATTCATTCAGGGTGCGGAAAGCATGTTGAGTGTTGCCTTTATAGTCGGTGTTGCCAGGGGTATAACGATTATTCTGAACGACGGAAATATCAGTGATTCTATTTTGTATTATGCTGCGAATGGTGTCGGGCATCTGCCACCGGTATTTTTTATACTGCTGGTTCTATGTCTTTACCTTTTGCTCTCTATTTTTATTTCTTCGAGTTCCGCGATGGCTGTATTAACCATGCCCATATTAGGAGGGCTAGCCGTGATCATCGGAATTCCCGGCCGGGAAATTGTAAACAGCTACCTGTATGGCATGGGTATCATGGGCTTTCTGGCTCCCACCGGTATTCTGCTGCCTTCCCTTGCTCTTTGTAATGTGAGTTATATGGCCTGGTGGCGGTTTATAAGACCATTCCTGGTTTTTCTCCTGGTGCTGTGCTCTGTATTTTTAATCATCGGATTGAATATGTAGAAACGATAACAGAATCTGTTTCCTGTTTTGGATGAGTTAACAGTAAATTGATCTCTGATTAACATTGGGTTTATATTCAGAATCTATTTTTGACAAACCCAATTAAATGAAATTCGTAATCCTGTACGCCCTGCTGCTTGCTTCCGCAATTGCCGAAGGACAGTCAGACTCTTCCACACAAAATATTTTCATCATTACGACAGACGGCTTCCGATGGCAGGAAGTATTCTCCGGTGCCGATTCCGGGCTGATCAATGATCAGCGGTTTGTCGCGGATCCGGCGCTACTTAAACAGTTATACTGGGACCCAACAGCAGAAGGCAGGAGACAAAAACTCATGCCTTTTTTTTGGAATACCATTGCAAAGCAGGGACAGATATATGGAAACAGGGATTTCCAGAATGATATGGATGTAACCAACATTTATAAAATTTCTTATCCGGGTTACAATGAAATGCTCACCGGATATGCCGATCCCATCTTCATACCAAATATTCCAATCCGGAACAGAAATACCAACGTGCTTGAATACCTGAATTCGACAAAAGAATACCAGGGAAAAGTAGCAGCTTTTAGTTCATGGAATATTTTCTCCGCCATACTCAATAAGAAAAGAAATGGCCTTCCCGGTAATTGCGGTTATGAAAAGCTGGAAGACGACAGTACATTAAATCGCGATATCATCAGCCTGTCGCAGGAACAGGTAGCCAATAAAAAGCACACCCGCTATGATTTGCTGACTTTCCTGAGTGCACGGGAATATATCGAACATTTTAAACCAAAGGTCGTGCTGATCGGTTTTGGTGAAACGGATGAATTTGCCCACGGCAGGCAATACGATATGTATCTGCAACAGGCCGCCAATGTCGACAAAATGATTGCGGAACTCTGGTATTATGTTCAAACCGACCCATATTATAAAGACAAGACAACTTTTATTATCACGACCGATCACGGGAGAGGCAACCAGACATCTACCTGGTATAAACACGGTATTCTCACAAAGGGTTCGGGTGAAACATGGTTCGCAGTAATGGGTCCCGGTGTTTTACCTGGAGGCGAGATCAGAACACCGATGCAGATTTATCAAAAGCAGATGGCCTCCACCATTTCCAAAATACTGGGTGAGGATTTTCAGCATGCAGAACATGCTGCCGGTCCGATTCAAATGATAAATATGTCCGTTTATCGCCCGGCGCCATCCCATGCGGATATTTATTAGAATACAGGTCGCTTCCATACTAGGGTCGGCGGCAGATTATGCCGCAACGATATGCCTAACTGAAATTTTCCGTTGTCCATACCTGATTTCAAATTTCCTCGGCAATATCCTGGGTGGAACGGTGCAGTTCAACCTGTGCAGACATTGGGCATTTAAAAATGTGGATGGTAAAATGCCGGTCCAGGCGACCCGCTTTATACTTGCATTTGCAGGAAATCTGGTACTGTCAGCCGCAGGCGTTTACCTGATGACGCATTTTCTCGGCTTTAATTATATCATCTCGAAAACAATCACGTCAATTCTGTTGGGTGTTACATACAATTATTATATACAAAAAAAATATGTCTTCGCCTGATCTGATATAGTATTATGGAAAACTGCCTATCAGCGTTTCACCGATATCGTGCATGGTAACAAGACCATATAGTTCGCCAACATCGTTCACAACGATTCCGAAATTTTGATTTTTTTCTTTGAATTTCTTTAGCAGTTCCGATGCCTTTTGATTTTTCTTAACGGTGCAGGCAGGTCTGGTTTGTTCACGTATATTTTTTATCCCGTCCCTGAAATAATCTCTTGCGCAGATATATCCTACCAATATATTTTGTCCCTGTAAAACCGGGAAATAATTATGATGACTCTGCCTAAGGATCAGATCAGCCTGTTCTGTACTGTTTTCCAGGCGGATGGAAACGACTTCCTGCAAAGGTGTCATGATGGATTCTACCTGTAGTTCATAAAGATCAAAAATATTTTCATGCAGCTTCAGCTCTTCTTTTTCCAGCGTTCCCTGCCGGTATGCCTGACTCAGCAGGCTCTTCAAATCATCGTCGGTTAATTTTTGGTTTTCGGATGTATTGGCGTGGATGATTCTCAATAAAAAACGGGTGCTGACGGTAAGAATCTGAACGAAAGGATAAGAAATAAATGTAAAAAAACGGAAAGAGGGCACGATTCGTAAAGCGATTTTCTGAGGTGAACGGATCGCCAGAGATTTCGGCAACAATTCACCAAGAACGATTGTGATATATGTAATCAGGCCAACCCCTATGGCGATACCCATCACATGTGCCCACCAGGCTGACATTCCCATGGCCATGAATTTAGGTTCCAGATAGGTTTCAAAAACTTCTCCTCCATATAACCCTTCAATTAAACCGATCAGTGTAAGACCAACCTGGATGGTGCTCAGGTATCCGGATGGATCTTTCAGATATTCCAGGATCGTCTTTGCGCTTTTATTTCCCTTATCCGCTTCCTCCTGAATTTTGAATTTCTCCACTGAAACAATGGCAATTTCAGCCGCGGAGAAATATCCGTTTAACAGGATAAGCAGCAGGATTAAAATCAAAATAAACATAATATGAATTTTTCTATGGTAAGTTAATGAATACCATGGGTCGATGGCTGTTTCACCCAGGCGGCCCTGCTATTTTTGAAAATTGCGCAACTGAGCATAGAAATTGCTCGTTTTAGAGAAGATGAAAACGCTGTTATTCTTCCCATTATTTTTTATTTTAACCGGTTTGCCGCTGACCGGCAACTGGGTAGCGGATGCGGACAAGGCTAAAATTACTTTCACCGTGGATGGTCCGTTCGGTGAAGTGCATGGCAGTTTCTCGGGTTTAACATCAGACTTTCAGTTTGATGAAAAGGATCTGTCAAAAAGTTCCATTACCGCGAGTATCGATGCGAAAACAGTAAGCAGTGGCGTTGGGTTGCGGAATACACATCTACGCAATGAAGAACAGTGGCTCAATACTGAAAAATATCCCCGGATTCATTTTAAATCATCAAAAATCGAAAAAACTGACGCAGGATATTCCGCATCGGGCACACTGACTTTAAAAAGCACCTCCAAACCGATCGTAATTCCATTCACATTTTCTTCATCAGGTAAATCCGGCGTATTTAAGGGTCAGTTCTCTATAAAAAGGGAAGACTACAACCTGGGTAAAAAAGGAGGATCTGTCGGTGAAACGATTCAGATCAATATTGAAGTACCCGTGAAGAGCAGTTGATTCCGGTGTACTGTCTTTTGCCCCGTGGCCTGCCTTTTGATTACTATGGATACAGGTATTTAAAGCCTATATATCGTGGTATCAAAACCCCAGTTCCAAAAAAAATCAGGCTCAACTCTTTCGCGTATAATACTTATAGCCGTAGTCACCTGTATCCTCATCGCCATCGGTTATTGTGGTTTTAATGTACATGAACTTTCCGATCGCCAGCAGCGGATCAAAAAGGATTACATGGTCATTAATAACGTTTCCTTTGGTCTGCTCTCTGTTGACCAGTGGCGGGACAACATTGTTTCAGCAGTCGACTCACAGATTCAGCACTTCAAATTAACACCCCTGCAGAAGCAGGATCTTAAAAAGGAAATCGAACAAATACTATACGGACTGGTCGACACGGCCGTAGGGTCTATTGAAAAACCGCAAAAATCACTCAGCGGAAAATTGACGAAACTCGCCTTTCATGTTCTCACCAACAAAGAGAAACTAAAGGAGAAGGTTCCGGGATTCGCTGATAAAATCATGTCTGAAATCAATAAGCCCTCCAGTTACCGGCGGTTAAAGAATGTTGCGGAGACGGAATTGAACAAACTGGGTGAGCAGACATATGACAGTTCAAAGGCCGCGGAAAAAATATTCACGGATTCTATCTATAAAATATACAATACTACAGACAAGCCCGGTTTCGAAAAGCAGGCGGAATCTGACCTCGCCCTGATCAAAACGCAAACCTACGCCTGGGCATTTGGAATGCTGGGTGGAATCGTTTTAATATTAATTCTCTGGTGGCTGATCAGAAACCGGAAAGACCTCTATACTCCTCTTTATGTCATGTCGATTTTATCGGCGCTTATTCTTTTGATCGTCGGTCTTACCACTACGATGATACAGATAGATGCCAGGATACAGGAAATGGATTTTTATCTGCTCGGTCAAAATATCACATTCAAAAACCAGGTACTCTTTTTCCAAAGCAAAAGCATTCTGGACGTCGTGGAACTTCTTTTGAAGACGGGGAAACTGGACTCAGAAATCGTGGGTGTATTAATTCTGGCTTTCAGTATTCTGTTTCCC
>DASSGT010000320.1:0-2073 GCA_035693345.1 Puia sp.
GGAAAGTGTTCTGGTGGTCGACACCCTTTTCTGCCAATAAGCGATGGGACAGTCTGTTTGGTCGCCGGAGCAGAATGTTTTTTACGGCCATGCGTAAAATATAATAGTGCAGTCTGCCTATCCAACCGGTGGGAGGCTCCAGTCCCAATCCGCTTGGTGCCAGATCCTTTGACGTCTCAATCAGAGGCAGTACGCCAATAGCAATGACCGGTATTTTCAGGATCTGCTTCACAAATATGTTGCCTGTAAAAGCGATATCCGATACGAACAGGTCGAACGGGAATGTTTTGTAAATCTTCTGAATGTCTTCAAAATAGACGGGTCCCCGTTTTATGAAAAACTCTTCCAGGTCAAACCGGAGCCGGCCAAGGGCAGACTTAATCTTCGCTCTTTCAGGAAATGCTGTTTCTGCTTCGCTGATCGTAACATCCAGTTCTCTGCGAAAGCGGAACATGGGGATTTTCAATTCATTCAGTTTGTACTCATATTTTGTAGCGGCATACCATCTGACATCATATCCTGCTTTTTGCATATGTTTTGCAAGCGGGATCATCGGATTGAAATGTCCGTCAGCCGGGACGGTCGCAAATAGTATTTTTTTGGCGTTCGGACTTTCCAGAGTTATCTTATTCATAAGATTGTTTTTCATGTTTTGAGAAGGGTTTTAATTGCGGTTATAAGAGAATCAATAAATATTTTTATCCGGACTATGATTTACCAGTAGCCGTTTTGGCCGGTTTGATCGTTTGGAGAAATTTATAAATGGCTTTCAGTTCGATATCGTCCATTCGCTTAAATGAGTTCCATGGCATTTCACTGTCAGGGTATATTTTACCCATTCTGAAACGTTTGATAAATATTTGTTCCGTCCATCCGAACAGGCGACTGCTGCTATCCGGTGTGAGGTTGGGTGGTACATGTCCTCCACCCATCGGATTTCCTCCTGCCAGCAATGCACCGGTAAATTCTCCGCTGATACTTCTTTTCGTATGACAGCCGCTGCAATTGGCTACGCTCATTACGAGATATTTTCCGTATGCGACGGATGAATCTTTTTGGACCTTTTGTTCGATATTTTCAGAAGGGCCCACCGGTTTCACCAGGAACGCTTTCACGAGGTTTCCAATCGCATTCAGCTGGTTTTCCTGTTTTTTTAACGGAATGGGTTTCTGGGTTCTGAGGTACGACAGAACTGCTGTCAGGTCTTCGTCGCTGAGATTGTGGAAGGGCATGAAATCGTAGACTGCTGTACCATCGGAATGAACACCATATCGCAGGACCCTGGCTATTTGACCATCGTCATATCTTCCGATTCCATAAACCGGATCAGATGTGATATTCGCTGAATAAATAGTTCCGACAGGCAATTTAAATGCGACTGATCCACTAAGCGGAACATCCTTATTAAGATTTAATAATGAATCCGAATTTGTAAGGCTGTGGCAGTCCATGCAGTGCGCAATGGCGTTCACCAGGTGTTTGCCTTTCGCAATGACAGCTGTATCCCGGGAGGCCCTTATATCAGGGTAGGATGCATCAAATTTGAGGTTTTGTCTGGACGCTGTCAGGACACTAACTGTGATCAGTATACTAAGGAAGACGAGGCCTGTCCATTGCAGGAATCGCAGAATCTTTTTCATATCCGGTTGCTTAAATTATTTGAATTTTATAGCTGATTTTTTTTCGCTATAAAGATGCAAACGAATGTGAGCGCCGGCAATCCCCACATGAATGAACTGGGAATTTGTTTGTCTGAAATGTCAGGCTTTAATTATTTTCCGAAATAGTCAGGTTTGCAAAATCTCCGGGCAACTCGTCTGACCAGATTCCAATTCTGCCGTCATGACGATTGGAGAGCACAGGAACTTTCAGGCAATAATCCACTGAATGGTTAACAAATACCATAATGCTGTCACGGGCCACTACGATGCGCGCATGAAACCAGTCGTCCGGATAGGGAACAGGATTTACAGCATGTTCATATTCGAGCGGATGTTCCCTGCGTAATTTATCAAATGGGAATTCCGGGAGCGACATATATTGAACGCCCCAGTTGTGACGCGCTGTATCCTG
>DASSGT010000321.1:0-5706 GCA_035693345.1 Puia sp.
AAAAATTCCGTAGGCCGCAGAAATCTGTGCATCCTTTCCAGTCTTATAAGCCAAAGAAACGCGCGGCGCAAGATCCGACTGCTTCAGTAAGGATGAATATTCATAACGTAGTCCCAGCTTCGCCGCCAATTCATTCGTAAGGTAAATATCTGTTTCCGCGAAAACAGAAACCAGGTTATCCTTCAGCACTTTCAATGTATCATTATAAGTTAGCGGATTATAGCTGTACCAGTATTCTCCGCCAAATCGCACGGCACTTAATCCGAAAAGCTTTTTCTCAAACACGGCCTTGCCCTGTGCGAGATTTTGTTTGTTGGTTAAAATAAAATTTTTCGGTTTCATCCAAAAAATTGAATCGGGGAAATAACGGGGCTGGTTATTTTGATCCTGAGTCTGTTGCTGAATATTATCCAGGTTCGTGCTGAAACCAGCGCCCAGCATCATTTTCCAGCCATTATTCAGATTTTCGCGCCAGCTTAAGTTATTATACCAGTTATGGTTTGCCAGGTTGAAGGCGTTCTTCAGATATGGGCTGTCAATGTCCGGATTTCGGAGACCGAGGTCGTTATATGCAAATGTTGTATAAAATTTTATCATGCCACCGTTCTTCGTCTTGATCCGGAAGTTTGCATCGGCGTTATGATAAGCCGGGAGACGAAAATAATCGGGCTTCTGACTGACCAGACCAAAATAGACAGATACATTCACATAACTGTAACTCATACCCCAGGAATATTTTTTATCCCTGGAAAGTTGCTGTGTTCCTGCACCCACTACGATCGGAGAAATGGAAGCATCAATTTCGGACCGTTCAGGAAGGTCGATGGATTCAAGTAATACCACAGAAGAAAGTGCTTCGCCATATAATGCTGAATATCCGCCGGTACTAAACACGGTTCCTTTAAAAAGAAAAGGTGAGAATCTTCCACGGGTGGATATATCCGGAACACTTGTATAATAGGGATTATTCACGAGCCCTCCATCGATGAACTGTTTGGTCTCCTGACCAGTTCCGCCACGCACAAACAGTCCCTCCTGTTCGCCGACCTGTTGAGTACCCGGAAGGGTCTTTAAGGCGGCTGTGATGTCGGCATTAGAACCAGCCGTGGTCGCAATATCCAGCGAACTCATGACCGCTCCCCTGGTTTTGTCACCGGCAGCAAATGACCCGGCAGAAATAGTGACGGCTTTCAGTTCATTTGGCTCTTCTTTTAGTTGCAAGTCCATTTTGAGAGATTTACCCGCCACCCGTAAGGTCACTTCAATGGCACGATATCCCACAGAACTCACTTTCAGCGTCTGTAAGCCGGTATCTGTGCTGCTGAATGAATATATGCCGGTTGAGTCAGAAGTGGCCCCATCGAAGCTGCCTTTAACGCTAATGCTCGCTCCCGGAATAGGATGACCCTTGGTGTCGTTTATTCTGCCGGAAATCTGAGTCTGTGAATAGGAATCAGTACAATAATGGGAAATTATCAACACAAGGACCAGGATCCGGGATTCTTTGGTTTTCCTTAAAAGGTGTTTTAGAGAAAACATGTCTCAATTAACAGTTTTATATATATGCCATACAAATATAAATTAGTTTATATTATAAACCAAATAAACAAATAAAGGCCAGGTTTAGACAAACCCGGCCGTTGTTGATCGTACCCTTTAAAACTAAAACTTCAAATGATATTATAGTGACTAAAAAACTACTATACTTTTTACTTCCACACTTCCAAACTTCCACACTTCCAAACTTTACCTGTATGCAACCAGGTTCACAGGTTCTTTCTGCGGTTCGGGAACATCAAACACTAACGATTTGAATAAAAGTCCATACATTCTGTCGGTCTTTTCTGATCCGCTCTTGCCGGTTTCAGCTCCAAGACGTACAACCATCGAACTGGTACCTGTATACAGATTATTTACCATTGCGTCTTGCGCAGTCATAGATATTCCGGGATAATTTTTAGAAGAACCATCGAATCGTTTACCCTTCAACAGAGGGTCCATTTCTGAACCCTGAACCGATGATGCGAATACGGCTGTAAATGGTTCAAGAGAAAAAAAGTGCATTTTATAGTAAGACTGAAATTCGTGCAATTGCTTTCCGTCCCCGTCAATGTCCAAACCTGAAACAAAGAACTGATTCACAGATATAGACGTATTCCGATCCAAATGTTTTACAAATGAAACCTTAAATTCCATCCACCAGGTTTTATGTGCAGGGGCTTTACCATCGGCATATCGTATCCTCGGCTGCCAGGCATTGTCATCGCCGGTTCCATTTACACTATCCTGTTCAGGACCCTGAATATCTGGGGACGATAACGTCACCTCCGTGCTACTGCGGCCAAGAATGGTAACCAGCGCATCCATATTCCAACCCACATTCTCGAAAATATAAACAGCCCCATCCTGACCTTCACCCGTACATCCTTTGCCAGTTTTTAAAACAGGATTCTTAAAACTGAGTTCAGGAATCAACGATTGCGCCTGTGCGGTAACTGCAATAAAAAATATAATAAGAACTGAAGTTATTCTCAATGTAAACCGGGGTTCCCTATTACCATAAACAATCAGACTCAACTCCTTCATAACTTGTTTTTACCAGCATTACTTGGTAACCCATAGTTATTGGTACAGAGCAATTCTTCTAAGGATTGGAAACCTCTATAGAAAAAAAATACAAATAATGATCAGGAAGATTGGAAGGGAAGTTAATCAGGAGATTGGTACGGCATCACTGCAAGACAAAGATTGCAAGCGTTTTTCAATAATGCAAGCGTTTTCGAAAAAATAGTACAATTACGCAGGTGATTTCCTCATGGTAGTACAGAAATGAAGAAAAAAAATCTCCGGCCAGAAGGCCGGAGAGGCATATTGGTAAAGGGTTTCACTTTGTGGATATCATCCAGCCCGGAAAGGCCAAAATGCTCCTGAGAATCGCCTTATTTATATTGAGGTATCAGTTCATTGGCCAACTTGACAGTTTTCTTTAACAGCTCATCCGTAAGATTCCCTTTCCTGAATTCAGCCAGTACGTCCGGCAATTTATTATCCATTTCCATGAGGAAATGTTCTTCAAATGCTTTCACCTTATTAACCCTGACTTCGCGAAGAAGACCCTGTGTACCCAGATAAATAATCGCCACCTGCTTTTCAACAGGCACAGGCGCATACTGTGGTTGTTTCAGTATTTCAACATTTCTTGCCCCTTTATCCAGCACGAGCTTCGTGCTGGCATCCAGGTCGCCCCCGAATTTAGAAAAGGCTTCCATTTCACGGTAAAGCGCCTGATCCAGTTTCAGTGTACCAGCTACTTTTTTCATGGATTTAATTTGCGCATTACCTCCTACCCTGCTGACGGAAATACCCACGTTGATTGCCGGACGAATACCCGAATTAAAAAGATTTCCTTCCAGAAAAATCTGTCCGTCAGTGATCGAAATAACGTTGGTCGGAATATATGCGGATACATCTCCGGCCTGTGTTTCAATGATTGGAAGAGCAGTGAGTGATCCGCCTCCTTTCACTTTTCCTTTAAGGGATTCTGGCAGGTCATTCATATTTCTGGCAACGCCATCATCCTGGATAATTTTTGCCGCGCGTTCAAGTAATCTGCTATGCAAATAGAAAACATCACCCGGATATGCTTCACGTCCCGGTGGTCGCCTTAACAAAAGAGATACTTCACGATACGCAACAGCCTGTTTTGAAAGATCATCATAAATGATCAGTGCCGGCCGACCGGTATCACGAAAATATTCGCCAATCGCAGCGCCTGCGAAAGGAGCATAGAATTGCAAGGGAGCCGGATCAGATGCAGATGCGGCAACAATAACCGTATATGCCATTGCACCGGTTTCATTCAGTGTTTGCATGATACCGGCAACGGTAGATGCTTTCTGACCGATAGCAACATAAACACAATAAACCGGTTTGCCGGCTTTATAAAATTCCTTCTGATTAATAATCGTATCGATGGCAATTGCAGTCTTACCCGTCTGACGATCACCAATGATCAGCTCGCGCTGCCCCCGTCCGATCGGGATCATGGCATCTATTGCTTTGATGCCGGTCTGCAGGGGTTCCTTTACAGGCTCCCGAAAAATAACTCCCGGAGCTTTGCGTTCGATGGGCATCTCAAAAGCTTCACCCGTTAGTGGTCCTTTCCCGTCAATGGTTTCGCCCAATGTATTCACCACCCTGCCCAGCATACTTTCATATACTTTGATAGATGCGATTTTTCCCGTACGTCGAACTTTTGCACCTTCCTTGATCTCGCCGGAATCACCCATAAGCACAACCCCGACGTTATCTTCTTCCAGGTTTAATGCGATTGCGCGAATTCCGTTCTCGAATTCCACCAATTCACCACTTCCGACATTATTCAATCCATATACACGTGCAATACCATCTCCCACCTGGAGTACAGTTCCCACTTCTTCCATTTCTGTTGTCAAATCGAATAAGTTGATTTGCTGGCGTATAATCGCTGAAATTTCGTCTGGTTTAATTTCTGCCATATATTATTTTTAATTAGTCTTCTTGTTGATTAGCGGAACCTGTAAATATATTCGTTTGTTAAGAACCGGTTTTTGACTTTATGCAGATCATAAGCTACGCTGGCGTCTATTCTTTTCCCTCTGCCTTCCAATATAAATCCGCCAATAATATTTTCGTTCACCAGGCAAATAAGTTCTACTTCTTTTAAATTTCCGTCCCGTTTTAGTTTGCTGATAAAAACATTTTTTACTTCGTCACTGATCGGAACTGCAGTGGTTAAGGTGATCGTCGAAATTTCTTTGTATTCTTTATACTGTTCTATGAATGCTAACGCGATTTCGGGAAGATAACTTTCGCGGCCTTTTTTAATCAGCAGGTCGTTAAATTTTTGCGTTATTTCACAAGTCTGACCCGGACGGAAGGCCTGTATTAATTTTAATTTTTTCTCACTGTTGATGGCCGGATTGTTCAGGAAGTCAATGAAATCCTTACTACCCTGCATAATACGCGTTAAAAACAAATTATCCAGATAGACCTGTTCCAGCTGACCTTGTTCAATCGAAAGGTCAATCAGGGATTTTGCATATCTGGCAGCAAGTCGGGGATTGGGCATGTTTGGAAAAATTTGATCCCGCTTCAGGCAGGAGAGAATCGGGAATTCATAATAAAAATCCCCAATTCAAAAATTTTAATTCAGTTTAACTTCTTCAGCCAATTGTTTAATATATCTCTCCTGTTCCGGCAGGTTGTCCAGCTGACGGCGCAGAATTTTTTCAGAAATTTCAACGACGATCATACCGATTTCATTTTTCACTTCAATCAGAGCCGCCATTCTTCTCTGTTCAATCATTGCCTGCGCATCGGTCAGGATTTTGTCAGCCGTTACTTTTGCCTGTTCTCTCGCTTCATTTATGATTTTATCTTTTGTATCGCGGGCTTCCTTCAGCATGATGGCTCTCTCTTCACGGGCCTGTGCAAGCAGCGCTTCATTCTCACTTTTCAATTGAGCCATTTCTGCTTTTACTCTTTCCGCTGTTGCCAGTGCATCCGTAATTCCGGATTCTCTGTCTCTCAGTCCCTTTACAATGGCTGGCCATGCATATTTTCCCAGAATAAAAAATACGATAATAAACGCCAGCAGGGTCCATATTAATAATCCAAATTCGGGAAGAAGTAGTTTCATAACCGGTTATTATTTTGAAAACTTAT
>DASSGT010000322.1:0-4778 GCA_035693345.1 Puia sp.
AGCGGGATAACAGACAACAACAATCAAAAGACAACAGACCGCAACAACAAAGAGATAACAGGCCCCCTTCTCCACCCAGAGAAAACAGGCCACCACCGCCTATCAAGAAACCATAGAAAATGAAAGGCCTCAAGAAGAAAATGCTACTGCTTTCCGGATTATTCCTGATAAGCTGGCTTCTCTTCGCCCAAAGTTGCATGAGTTTCCGCAAATCAGATAAGGAAGCAAAAACCGAATTTGCCAAAGATCACGTGGCTCTCCGAACAGCAACCATGGATCTGGAAGGCAGGCATATTCACTATGCCATGACAGGCAGTGATTCCTTACCCACTCTTTTTTTTATTCATGGATCACCCGGCAGTTGGGATGCTTTTGCAGAATACATGAAAGATTCTTTACTGCTGCAAAAGTTCAGAATGGTATCCGTTGACCGTCCGGGTTTCGGATACAGCGATTATGGACAGCCGCAACATCTCGATGTACAATCCATTTGGATCAGCAGGCTTTTCTATCTGCTCGCCAATCATAAGCCCATGTTCCTGGCAGGGCATTCTCTGGGAGGACCGATGGTTATAAAACTGGCCGCCGACAATCCGCAGAGTTTTTCCGGTATCGTTGTAATATCAGGATCCATAGATCCGAAAGAAGAAAAACCGGAGAAATGGAGACCCTGGTTATACAAAACCCCTTTAAATTATTTAGTTCCCGGCGCGATGCGGCCTTCCAATGAAGAATTATGGTATTTGAAGAAGGATCTGGTTCAGCTGGAAAAAGATTTTCCCAAAATAACCTGTCCGGTTTATTTTATTCACGGCGCGATGGATACCTGGGTACCACCGGGAAATGTAGAATATGGCAAAAAAATGCTGGTGAACGCACCGCTCGTCGATATAACATTGATTCCGGGCGCCAATCATTTTATACCCTGGTCAAAATTCACCGAAATCAGGGCCGTATTGTTAAAATTGTATTAAGGAGCGAAAGCATCCGAACCCTTTACAATACATTTCCTTTTTACTAAATTGCATGTTCCTAAACATATAAACTATGGCTATTTTCAAATCCGGTAATCCTGCAATGAATGTTTTTCAGAACACGATTACCATACCCGGTTCAGGTGTTATGACTGAAAGGGGTACGCTGAATAAGTTCTTCATGCTGTTTTTACTCGTCATGGCTTCCGCTTCCCTAACCTGGAAAGCATTTTATGACGGAGTAAATGTCGGGCCTTATACTATGGGTGGCGCCATACTCGGGTTTATCACTGCGATGGTCGTCATATTCAAAAAAGAATGGGCCGCCTATCTGACTCCGGTGTATGCATTATTTGAAGGTGTTTTTCTCGGAGGTATTTCTGCGATATATAATAATGTATTTGCGAAATCTGCTCCCGGCATTGTAACGCAGGCGGTGCTTTTGACTTTTGGTGCCGTGATTGCGATGTATTTTTTATATCGTTTCAGAATTATTAAAGTAACAGAACAATTCCGGTCCATTATTTTTATAGCAACGGCCGGCATCGCAATTTTTTATTTGCTGGCGGTTGTGTTACGCTTGTTTCATGTGGATATTGCTTTCATTCATGAAGGATCCACATTGGGCATTGTGTTCTCTTTGTTTGTCGTTTGCATTGCTGCGTTAAACCTCCTGCTTGATTTTGATATGATCGAAAAAGGTGTTGCTGCAGGTGCACCAAAATATATGGAGTGGTATGGCGCTTTCGGATTACTGGTTACCATCGTATGGCTTTATCTCGAAATTCTTCGCCTGCTTTCCAAACTCGCAGACAGGAGATAATTTTTATTAGTTGTTAGTTGTTAGTTGTTAGCTCTAAACTAACAACTAACAACTAACAACTAATAACTAACAACTATTATCGGTCCCCGCCTAACAGGCTTCCCAGTCCGCCCAATATGCTTCCCTCCTCTCTCCTGTTTCCAAGCTGTGGGCTATACTGAATGATCCTGCTTGCCAGCCTGCTGATAGGCAGGGATTGTATCCATACTTTTCCGGGGCCCCGCATGACCGCAAAGAATAATCCTTCGCCACCAAACATCCAGTTACGGATACCACGGATAAATTCAATATCAAAGTCGATGCTCGGTGTATAAGCAACCACACATCCCGTATCCACTTTTAGAATTTCACCTGCTTTCAATTCTTTCTCCAAAATATATCCGCCGGCATGAACGAACGCAAGCCCGTCACCGTCCAGCTTTTCCATGATAAATCCTTCGCCGCCGAATACACCGGTACCCAGTCTGCGCTGGAAAGCGATTCCAATACTTACCCCTTTGGCTGCACAAAGGAAGGCATCTTTCTGAGCGATGATTGACCCGCCAAGTGTTTGCAGATCCAGGCAGATTATTTTACCTGTATAGGGAGCTGCGAAACTGACTTTCTTTTTCCCCTGACCAATATTTGTAAATGCGGTCATAAACAAATTCTCTCCCACCAATACTCGTTTACCCGCATTCATCAAACGGTCGAGCATACTGGAATTATGCTGCTGGGAACCGTCTCCAAAAATGGTTTGCATTTCGATTCCGTCTTCCATCATCATAAATCCGCCGGGTTCTCCGATCACCGTTTCCTGCGGATCCAGTTCCACCTCCACAAATTGCAGTTCCTCACCGTAAATTTTATAATCAATCTCGTGGTTGTTTCTCATATAATTTTTATTATAAAGTTAACTCCATTCGTTCTTTGACCGCCTGCCCCGCGGAGTGCGGGGATGAATGCCACGTTAAGGGTTACGCCTTTACCTTACAGCTTATCAGAACCACGACCCAATCCACGTATCACTCGCTCCCTGACCAGCCAGATGTCGGCGTCTTCTTGATTTTTCAATAGCCTGTCTGACCAAAGTATAAGGGATCATGATGATGAGGAAAATAAATGTCAAAGGCGGTATACCCATGATGGAAACCCATCTGCCTCCGAAATAACGCCGCATCGGTCTCTTCAGCCTTTCAGCAATCAGATACATACTTGGCAGAATAAACAGTGTCATGAAGAACGCAAAAGCAAGACCGAAAATGATGGTCCATGAAAGCGGTTTCCAGAACACGGCGCTATCGCCTCCGAAGAAGATATGCGGATTCAGTTCTGCAAATAAGGTAACAAAGTTGATATTGAATCCGATCGCCAACGGTATCAGGGCCAGTATCGCAGCAAGCGCCGTCAGCAATACCGGAATGATTCTGGTTTTGCCGGCCTGTATCAATGCCTCTCTGGTTTTCATTCCCCGTTCACGCAGCACATCCGCAAATTCGATCACAAGGATTCCGTTTTTAACAACGATACCTGCCAGTCCTACGATCCCCAATCCGGTCATCACCGCAGAGATCGTCATTCCCGTGAATGCAAATCCAAGCAAAACACCGATTACACTGAATATGATTTCGGTCAGAATGATGACCGGCTTACTGATTGAATTAAACTGAAGTACGAGAATAAATAATATCAGCATCAGCGCGATCATCAGTGCCGACCCCAGAAATGAAACGGTTTCCTGCTGTTGTTTGCCTTCACCGGTTTGAACTATTTCCACGCCATCGGCCTTTCCCTTGAAATTATCGATCGCATCCTTGAGCTGGGCATTCACCGCGGGCGGTGTAAATCCTGTCAGCACATTTGAATAAAGAGTTATTACTCTCTTGAGCGCTTTTCGTTTGATGCTGCCATAGGTACTTGTGAAATCCATTTTCACAAGGTTTGTGATGGGAATGGACTTGATGGCACCTGTTGGTTCGCGGAAAAAAATCTTCATATTCAACAGGTCAGTAAGATTTCGGCGTTGCATTTCTGTATTTCGCAGCTGAATCTTATATTCTTCTTTATTATCCTTGATCTTCGAAAGCTCTCTCCCGAACAAAGCGGTTCGTATTTGCTGACCGATTTGTGCTGTGCTGACTCCTTCAATCATTGCCCGCTGGCGATCGATGGTCAGTGTTATTTCCGGATTGGTCAGATCCACATCCATCTTCAGTTCCTCTACTCCCGGCGTCTGAATAGAGTCCAGGTAATTTTTTAATGCCGAAGCTGTGGCTGTGAGATTTTCAAAATTATCACTGCTGATTTCGATATTGATCGGAGGATCAGTTGGCGGGCCGCCTTGTTCCTGGTCCACAGAAATTTCGGCACCTGGAATTCCTTTCAGTGCAGTCCGGATGGAGTCCATAATGGGAGTGGTCGATCTGCCATGACGTTTCTCATATTCCACAAAGGAGATTTGAATTCGGCCGAGCTCGGGTCTGGTACTCCGGTCACCGCTTGCCGGATTACCGGCGCCAATCGCAACATTCGAGATCACACTCTCTACCATAGGATTCATATGGCCATTTTCAGTCCCCAGTATTTTATTTACCCTTTTTTCCAGTACAGATGTAACCGAATCAGTATAGTCAACATTGGTTCCGACCGGTAATTTCAGATATATAAAAATGAAGTTTGGATCTCCTTTAGGAAAGAAAACAACCGGCACTTTACGGACCTGGAGAAAAACAAATGAAAATATCAGTAAAAGAAAAGTACTGAATACCAGCCAGACAGGGCGCCAGCCTTTCAAAGCCCATCTCAAACCGCTTTCATAATGACTCATAATCCAGGGAAGGCTTCGGTTCTGGAAGGTATGAATCATGCCCGTAAACAGGTAGGCATTCAGGAACATCAGGATACTGAACAATATCAGAATGTTGCCACCGAATGTAAAATGCATCAGATCCAATGCTGCACCGAGAATCAGAAAAGTCCAGAACAGCGGATTTCTGAATACT
>DASSGT010000323.1:0-5288 GCA_035693345.1 Puia sp.
AGATTTTTGGCCTCTTTTTCGGCAATATGGAAAGCGATTTTCCGTTTTGGATGAAATTATTTTCATGAGAAAATCCGGCGGCTTTATCATTCTGATTGCAGTTGTCTTTTGTTTTATTGCCTGTAAAAAAGATAATAACACAAGCAGCACCAGTACCTCCAGTTTATCAGGTACATGGACATTCACGGGTATGCATGCGGCCACTTCGGCGACTGCAGTTGACAATGGGGGTGGAATCAATACCAAAAGCGTTACCACTTCAGATTATACCACAACAGCAAACGGAGGTACAGTTGCCATATCCGGGAATACGATGACGGGTACAGGTATTACGTATGCCGCCAATATCACAGCCTTTGCCACGATATATGAGAATGATATAGTAGTCGACACAGTTTCTACAACAATTCCATTTACTGTACCAGCTACGAATACTTCCTCGCAATTCGAGATTATTGGGAAAGATTCTATTCATTATACAGGATCAAATCCATTTGGATCCGGCGGATCCGGAGCACCTGCCGCCACGGGCTCAAAATTTTCTGTTTCCGGAAATATTTTAACGCTTACTTCGTATGTTGTCCAGGATAAAGTTCAGGATGAAGGAGGTGGCGAAACCCTTACTCAGCATGAGACAGCAACCGTCGTCACTACCCTGAAGAAACAATAACTTTTTTGTATCTGTCAGGATTTATTTTGCTTTTTTAATTCTTTTTACGGGAGAGACAGATTTTACGATGGTCTTTCCTTCGATCATTTGTTTTTGATCTTTTACTTTTAGTATTGAATTGACAAAGGCTTCCTTCAATAATTTCTTCATATAAGTTTTCGGGAAATCCTTTCTGTTTTTTACCAGAAAATAACGGTATTGATTTCCTTGTCCAATCAGTTTTTTCTCCGGATCAGCAATCTGGCTACCCCAGTAAAATCCAAACTGGATATTCAGACTGGTTCTGCCAACGGCGATATTACAAAACACATGTCCGACCCGATCAGTAGGGGACCATCCGAAAGCTAATGCATTATAATTATCGTAAATGAGCTCGTTTGATTTGGGATATAAATTCCAGACAAATTCCCGCAACCACAGCATCGTGTCCTGTACATCGGACGGGAATGCCCGTAGAAATTTTTTCAGATCGGCAACATCTTCTTGTGCCAAGTGAGTGGTTTGACAAATGAAGGTAGTTATTTTTTGGGTTGACAGTTGATGGTTGGCAGTTGGCAGATGGCAGATGGCAGTTGGTAGTAGCTGTTGACAGTTGGCAGTTTGCGGTTCGAATGGCATTACGCTTTACGCATTAAGCTTTACGCCTTATACTGTAATCGTTTTCCATTTTCCTTTGTTGAAATAATACCAGGCAACCAGAGCAATCATGGTTTCAGCTACAGGAACCGCAATGAATGCGCCGGTTGCTTTCAGATGAAAATTATAAGCAAGTATATAGGCAAGCGGAATTTGGAATAACCAGAAACAGAAAAAATTTATTATGGTAGGCGTTCTGGTATCACCGGCACCATTGAGTGCCTGCATCATGACCATGCTGATACCATAAAAAATATTTGCGGACCCGAACCACCGAAGCGTTAGTATTCCATGCCGGATGATGTTTTCATCATGGGTATAAATCTGCATGATAAAACGAGGTGAAAAAATAAAAACGAACATGACCAGACCCATGAGAAACGCACTGTACCTGGCCGTCATATATACTGATTGCTCAGCCCTTTGCGGATTTTTTGCTCCAAGATTTTGCCCTACCAGTGTAGCAGCCGCATTGCTGAGTCCCCATATGGGTAATAGGAAGAAAATAAAATTCCGGATCGCCAGCTGATAGCCCGCAGAAGCCGCAGTTCCTCCTGTTTCTGCCACCAGCCTCGTCAGAAAAATCCAGCTGCCACTGTTTATGAGAAATTGCAGGGTTGCAGGCCAGGCAATAACAACAATTGATTTCAAAAGTTTTGGATCATAATTAAAATGGACTTTCTTAAGCCGGATGATCCCCTTACCCCGGAATAAATGATAACATTGATATAATACCCCGGTGGTTCTTCCAATGACCGTTGCAATGGCTGCACCTTTCAGACCATAATAATAAATAAATATGGGGCATAATATAATATTCATGATACTGGCGAACCAGAGACTTTTCATGGCCATTGCAGCATCACCTGCCCCGCGAAATATCCCATTGATGAGAAATAGTAACATGATCACGAGACTGCCACCAAACATAATCTTTGTAAAAATGGCGCCTTCTTTCACAACCCTGTATTCTGCTCCCATCAGGGATAAAATATTACCGGCAAACACAACGCCGAGAATGCTGATAAAGAATGTCACAATCAGGGCGACGATCAATGATTGTGCAGCAGCGTGTGAAGCTGCTTCCGGGTCTTTCTCACCGATTCGTCTGGCCACTACGGCTGTCGCTGCCGTACTCAGACCAATAGCTACAGAATACACCAGTGATATAACGGATTCCGTTAATCCGACTGTTGCAATAGCATGCTGTCCCAGTTTGCTGACAAAAAATATATCCACAACGGCAAATACACTTTCAAGACTCAATTCGAGAATCATGGGAATGGCCAGCAGGAAAATGGCTTTCGATAAATTTCCCTGGGTATAGTCGCGCTGCTCACCATTCAGTGACGTGCGGATGATATAGATAATTTTGTCAAATGTTGACCGTTGGGACATTGTCGGTTGATGAATATAATTGAATTATCTAAATTACAAGATGATACATCTTTATGGAACAAATCAAAATTATTAAAGAAGAATTATTGTCTGACAATTGGTATACACTCAGAAAATATACTTATGAAATAATAAAACAGGACGGAACCCGACAGACGCAGACCAGGGAAGTCTATGACCGGGGAAACGGAGCCGTCATACTTCTTTATAATCAGGAATTTAAAACCGTTATCCTGACTCAACAATTTCGTTTACCAAGTTTTGTGAATGGTAATTCCAGGGGTGTACTGATTGAAGCCTGCGCGGGTTTACTGGATCGGGATAATCCTGAAGAAGCGATCAGGAGAGAAACGGAGGAAGAAACCGGTTATCGCATAAAAGATGTGAGGAAAATTTTTGATTCTTATATGTCGCCCGGATCAGTAAGTGAAATTCTTTATTTTTTTATCGCGGAATATACTCCTTCCATGAAGGTACATGCCGGTGGCGGTATAGAACACGAACAGGAAGATATCGAAGTGCTTGAAATCTCCTTTGATAAGGCTTATAGTATGATCGCCTCTGGTGAAATCAGGGATGCAAAAACAATCATGCTCCTTCAATACATAAAAATCAATCAGATTTTGTAAACCGGGAGCTTCTGCCCGTTCATCTTTTTTCAATTTTACTCATTCGCCTTTAGCGTTCAGCTTTACGCTTTACGCGCGGCGGGTATTTTACAGTTAAATGCCTGTGCAGAGGACTTTTCATTTTTAAACAGGATAACTTGGGAGGCTAAGCTGTAAACTGGAACGCATGGAAAAAAAATTAGAGGGGCAGGTCGCCATTATAACCGGTGCAGGTAGCGGTATTGGTGCGGGTGTTGCTAAATCATTATCGGCTTCCGGAGCGGTTGTGGTTGTCAACTATCCGGTGGCTCCTGCAAAGGATGCTGCAGATGCAGTGCTGGCGGAAATCGTCGCCGCTGGTGGAACCGGCATGACGGCTATGTGCGATGTCAGTAAGGAAGATGAAGTGCAAAAGATGTTTGCCGATACCATTCAGAAATACGGCACGGTGGATATTTTGATAAACAATGCGGGCCTGCAAAGAGATTCACCCTTTGAAAAAATGACACTTGTTCAGTGGAATTATGTTATATCGGTGAATCTCACAGGACAATTTCTTTGTGCCAGAGAGGCTATCCGGGAGTTTCTGAGAAGAGGAGTAGTTCCTGCGCGGTCAAATGCTGCCGGTAAAATTATACATATGAGCAGTGTGCATGAAGTGATTCCATGGGCAGGCCATGCAAATTATGCGACATCCAAAGGCGGTATTATGATGCTTATGAAGACACTGGCACAGGAATTTGCCTGGAAGAAAATAAGAGTCAATAGTATTTGTCCTGGTGCTATTCAGACGCCGATCAATCGTTCTGCATGGGAAACACCTGAAGCATTAAAGTCTTTATTGACGCTGATTCCCTACCAGCGGATCGGTCAGCCGGACGATATAGGAAAAGCAGCGGTCTGGTTATGCAGTGATGACAGTGATTACGTTAATGGAACTTCAATATTTGTGGACGGTGGAATGACATTATATCCCGGATTTACCACCAATGGATAGAAGTTGATGATTTGAGATATAGGATGCCGGAATTAAAATTTAAAAGACCGTTATATGAGCAATCCTGAACTAACCAACTCCTTTGCCGCCAGATCCAGACAGATCATTCATTTGTCCATACAAATGCTGGCCCTGGCATTTTTAATCATATGGTGTTTTCAGATATTATCTCCATTTTTTACTCCCATTATCTGGGCTGCAATCCTGGCAGTTGCCATGTTTCCTATGCATCAGAAACTAAAAAAATTATTGAATGGAAGGGGCGTACTTGCGGCGATACTGATGACAGCAGTCCTTCTGATTTTTTTTATTTCTGTTGTCAGTTGGCTGGGTTTCAGAACGGGATCAGAAATCAAAGAGGAGATTACCAGTTTTCAGGAAGGTAAACTGAAAATCCCGCCGCCATCCGAAAATGTAAAAACATGGCCGCTGGTTGGAACGAAAGCTTTTAAGTTATGGACACAATTATCCAATAGCGTTGAGAGTTTTCTCCAGGAATACCCGGAACAAATAAAAAAAGCAGGTAATTATCTGCTGGAGTTGGTAACATCATCCGGTAAGGCCATTTTGATTTTTCTGGTCTCCATTATTATAAGTGGTGTATTTCTATGTTATGCCACAGAGTCTGCAGAATATGCCAGGAAGTTTTTTAGCAGGCTCATCAACAGCTCTCAATTTGATGTCAGCGCGATAGCAGCAGTTACCATACGTAACGTTGTGCGCGGAATCCTGGGTGTTGCACTTATACAAAGCCTTTGCGCCGGGTTGGGTTTTTATGTTGCCGGTATTCCGTATGCCGGCATCTGGACCGTTTTATGTCTTATACTCGCCATTACCCAGATCGGAATTGTTCCAGTTACACTGGGTGTTCTGATTTATATCTGGACGTCCGGTCATACAACAACGGCGATTCTGCTTACGATCTGGATGATTCCTGTAGGGCTTCTGGATAATATTTTGAAGCCGCTTATGATGGGAA
>DASSGT010000324.1:0-4535 GCA_035693345.1 Puia sp.
TTTTCCCTTTGGATAAATTGCATTCTTGCCAAGCATTTCTTCAATCCTTATCAGCTGATTATATTTTGCAATACGATCCGTGCGACTGGCAGAGCCGGTTTTTATTTGTCCGCAGTTCAGCGCTACGGCCAGATCCGCAATCGTAGTATCTTCTGTTTCACCGCTGCGGTGACTCATAATCGTATTGTAACTATTATGCTGGGCCAGTGTTACAGCGTTGATGGTTTCTGTGAGTGTTCCGATCTGATTCACTTTTACCAACAGAGCGTTGGCGGTATGATCGTCGATCCCCCTTTGTAGTCTCTCCACGTTTGTTACAAATAAATCATCGCCCACCAGCTGCACCTTGGATCCCAGGGTAGTCGTGAGATTTTTCCATCCTGTCCAATCATCTTCCGCCATACCGTCTTCTATCGAAATGATCGGATATTTTTTTACCCAGGAAGCCCAGAATTTTACAAGCTCGTCGCTGCTGAGTTCCTTTTTACTGCTCTTATGAAAAATATATTTTTTCTTTTTGCCGTCCCAGAGTTCGCTGTTGGCTGCATCCATCGCAATGGCTATTTGTGAACCCGTTTTGTACCCCGCAGCTGAAATGGCTTCCAGCACTGTTTCGATGGCTTCTTCATTACTCTGGATATTCGGGGCAAAACCACCTTCATCTCCTACATTGGTACTGAATCCTTTTTTCTTCAATACTCCTTTGAGCGTATGAAATATATCTACGCCCCATCGCAATCCTTCGCTAAAGGAAGAAGCGCCCACGGGCATAACCATGAATTCCTGGAAATCAATTTTATTATCCGCATGTGCTCCTCCGTTCAATATATTCATCATTGGCATGGGAAGCGTTACGGCATTGGTTCCACCTACATATCGAAACAAGGGAAGTCCCGCTTCCTTTGCGGCTGCCTTGGCTGCAGCAAGACTTACTGCCAGCATACCATTGGCTCCCAGTTTTGATTTATTCGGCGTTCCGTCTGCAGCGATAATTACTGCATCCAGTCCGGTCTGATCAGACACTTCAAAACCTTTCAGTTTGGTAGCGATGGTCGTGTTTACATTTTCAACAGCTTTCAATACGCCTTTACCCTGATATACTTTCTTGTCGCCGTCACGTAATTCAACGGCCTCATGAATACCGGTACTGGCTCCGCTCGGGACTGCAGCCCTGCCCATGAATCCTGCTTCAGTATATATATCTACTTCCACCGTGGGGTTTCCACGGCTGTCTAAAATTTGTCTCGCAAAGATTTTCTTAATGCTACTCATGAGTTGTGGTTTTTGTAAGTCCTCTGAAAATATCCTCCAGGCTACGGTTTTCCGATTGCAAAGAAACAATGTTCCAATTGTTCTGCAAAGACAGCGAGAGTAATTGTTTTTTTAATAATTCAGGATCTGTGGCTTCCAGTTCCCATTCATAGTCACTCGCCTTGCTGATTCCCCTGAGCTGGTCAAGCCCCTGGAACAGGTCGGCAGTAACAGCTTCTTTCAAAACAACTTTTATAAATTTACCCTTTTGATCCTTTCTCAGTTCTACCAGGTTTTTGTCGGCAATGATTTTACCCTGATGAATGATGATCACCCGGTCGCAGATGGCTTCCACCTCCTGCAGGATATGGGAAGAAAAAAGCACTGTTCTGTTTTTGCCGTAATTCTTTATCACATCGCGGATCTCTACGATCTGATTGGGATCAAGGCCTGTGGTGGGTTCATCCAGTATCAGTACTTCAGGGGAATGTATCAGGGCCGCGGCCAGTCCCACCCGCTGTTTATAACCTTTTGACAGTTGAGAAATTTTTTTTCCCGCCTCCGGCCGAAGGCCCACCTGGTCGATGGCTGTATTGACTTTTTCTTTTTTCGACGGAAGTTTGTGGATATCCGAAATAAAAGAAAGGTATTCACGGATATACATATCTGTATAGAGCGGATTGGATTCGGGCAGGTAGCCGGTAATTTTTTTTGTCTGTATCGGATGAACCTGTACATCGATCCCGTTCAGAAAAGCCTGTCCCTGGCTGGGTTTCAGACAGCCTGTCAGAATTTTCATGGTAGTGGATTTGCCGGCACCATTCGGTCCGAGAAAACCTACAATTTCACCCCGGCTTACAGAAAATGAAATCTGGTCAATGGCTTTTTGTTCTCCGTAAATCCTTGTCAGATTCTTTACTTCGATAGACATTCATCAAGCTTAAAGCTTAAGGCGTAAGGCCCAAGGCCCGGCGAATTTACCACAAAAAAGTATAAGAGAATAAGAGTATAAGGGTATAAGAGTTGAATTGAGAATTTTCATTTTCAAACCCACTCTTATACCCTTATACTCTTATACTCCTATACTATACCAAGATCTTTCTGAATTTGTTCCAGTGTTCGCCCTTTCGTTTCAGGCATGACGCGCCAGATAAAGAGCATGGAGATCAGCACCATGACGCTGAAGAAAATAAATGAATAAAATCCGCCATTAACGGTTCCATTCACAAAAATGGGAAAGGTCCAGGCGATGATGGCAGCCATGATCCAGTGTGTGAAACTGCCAAGCGAACTCCCCTGCGAACGGACGGAATTGGGGAATATTTCTGAAATGAAAACCCAGATTACCGCGCCCTGTGACATGGCAAAAAAAGCAATAAAGCAGACGAGGTATACGATCACAAAATGATTTCCCGAACCCGTACTTTGAAATGCAAATGCTGTTAAGGCAAGGAAAATAAACATACCGGTGGCTCCTATAATCAACAATGTTTTTCGTCCCACCTTATCTATAATCGACATCCCGAAGAACGTGAAAAGAAGATTGGCACAACCGATATATACGGGCTGCAGGAAAGAAGCTTTCTGGCTAAAGCCGGCCATTTCAAAAATACGCGGGGCATAATATAAAATGGCATTGATACCGGAGAGCTGATTAAACATAGCCAGCAATACCGCATATAAAATGGGCTTACGGAATTTCCTGCTGAACAAATTCTCTTCCGGAGCATGCTCAACCACTTTCGTTGCACCTGTCAGTAACGCATGTTCTTCGCTGATCACGGATCTGGCATCCGGCTCTCCTGTGCGGGCGAATATCGCCGCTGCTTCTTCATCGCGGTTATTCAAAATCAACCAGCGGGGACTTTCCGGTATAATGCGAAGTAAAATGGCAAATAATCCGGCCGGTACAACCATGATACCCACCATCCACCGCCAGGATCCTGCGCCGATTTGCTGGAACAGGAAGTTGGTCAGGAAGGCCACCAAAATTCCAATTACAATATTCAGTTGAAACATACCGGTAAGCCGTCCGCGTACCGGGGCCGGAGAAATTTCTGAAATATACATCGGTCCCACTACCGAGGAAGCACCCACTGCTATACCTCCGATCATTCTGAAAATGATAAACAATATCCAGGTCGGTGTGAGTGAACAACCCAATGCAGAGAGCAGATACATTACGGCGATAAACATCAGTACTTTTTTTCGTCCATAACGCTGTGCCGGGTTACCCGCGATCATGGATCCGATGACGGTTCCGATCAGGCTGGCAGCCACTGTAAAGCCCAGCCAGAAATCGCTGAGGGACCAGAGTTGCTGAATTGTTTTCTCCGCGCCGGAAATAACAGCGGTTTCAAATCCAAATAAAAAACCGCCCAGGGCGGCGATCAGCGTACAGCGGAGCAGAAAGGAATTAATTTTCATTCAGCAATCGTTATTAGAGCATAAGGTATGAAAAAAATACTCACTAAATTTAGGGTTCAAACGATTGCCGGTATATGAATTTCCCCTTTCAGATCAAAAGCTTTGATGATTATCTTGAACAGTACAAAATCAGTATCGAACAACCGGAGAAATTCTGGAGCTCCATAGCCGAGCATTTTACCTGGAAGAAAAAATGGGATCAGGTGCTGGAATGGAATTTCAAAGAACCCCGCGTGAGCTGGTTTAAAGGTGCAAAATTAAATATCACCGAGAACTGTCTGGACCGTCATCTGGCCGATAAAGCGGATCAGCCCGCGATTATCTGGGAACCCAATGATCCTTCGGTTCCAAACCGGATTCTGACTTATAAAGAACTTTATACTGAAGTATGTCGTTTTGTTCAGGTACTAAAAAATAATGGCGTTCAGAAAGGCGATCGCGTTTGTATTTACATGCCCATGATTCCGGAACTCGCTATTGCCGTACTGGCCTGTGCGCGTATGGGGGCGATCCACTCCGTTGTGTTTGGTGGTTTTTCGGCACAATCCATCGCCGACCGGGTTGACGACGCCAAATGCAAAGTCGTGATTACTGCAGACGGTGGAAACCGGGGACCAAAAGATGTGCGGCTCAAAGCAACGGTCGATGAAGCGCTGAATAAGACATCCTATATTCAAAAGGTGATCGTTTATAAACATCTTGGAAATGATGTTCAGATGCAAAATGGAAGAGATGTATGGTGGCAGGACGAAATGATAAAAGTTACCATCGGGGAAATTCCTGCTGAAACCATGGATGCAGAGGATATGCTTTTCATTCTTTATACTTCCGGATCAACCGGCAAACCGAAGGGTGTT
>DASSGT010000325.1:0-4987 GCA_035693345.1 Puia sp.
CGATTACGCGTACCCGAAAAAGCATCCTGGGCGACTACCGTCATGCAACTGGCTCCGATCATCACCGGATCAGTGTAAACGGGAATCTGAATAAATATGCATTTCTCATCACGCTGATCCATGAAATGGGTCACCTGATTACCTATCAACAATATGGCAACACGGTTCAGTCACACGGAAAAGAATGGAAACTGGCTTACCGGCATGTGCTGGAGGATTTTATGAAATTGAAGCTCTTCCCGGGTGATCTGCACCAGACGCTGCTCAAATCACTGCATGACCTGCCGGCGAGCAGTTGTTCGGATGTGAATCTTACCAGGGCTCTGAAGAATTATGATGTGAGAGACAAGACCGTATTGGCTGAGGATATTCAGGAAGGTGCATTGTTTAAGACATCAGACGGCAGGGTATTCAGAAGGGGAAAACAAATCAGGAAGAGAATTGAGGGTGTGGAGATACCATCAGGAAAACTGTATTTGTTCAGTCCTGTCTACGAAGTCGAGCCTGTGAATAAATGATCAGGAGGCTATAATAGCCATCAGACCGTACAGCACAACAACACTTAAAATGAGAATAGCAAGGAATGGTTTGTGGGATGTTTTCATATTGGTGGATTTCGCTTTCGTGGATTTATTGTTAACGTTAAGATATTATATTTATTTCTCAGATGCAAGCTTTGATGTGGGCATTTTGTCCATTGCCGGTTGCGACCGGCCCTTTAACTTTGAAATATGGCGGAACCTATCGTTGAACTTAAGAATGTGAATATTTACCAGTCCGGAACCCTGATTCTGGGAAATGTAAATATCGTTGTAAACAAAGCAGAATTTGTATACCTGGTCGGAAAAACCGGCACCGGAAAATCCAGTCTGCTAAAAACGATGTATGGTGATCTCACGATGAAAGAAGGCGAGGGAACCGTCGCCGGTTTTAACCTCCGGGAAATGACCTGGAAAAAGGTTCCCTACCTGCGCAGGAATCTGGGCGTCGTTTTCCAGGACTTTCAACTTCTGACTGACAGAAATGTGATCGATAACTTAAAATTCGTACTGAAAGCAACCGGCTGGAAAGATGAAAAGCTCATGACGGAAAAAATTGACGATGTTCTGGACAAGGTCGGACTGAAATCCAAAGGTTTTAAAATGCCATATGAAATGAGTGGGGGAGAACAACAAAGAGTGGATATTGCAAGAGCTTTATTGAATTCTCCGAAACTGATACTGGCGGATGAACCTACCGGGAACCTGGATCCGGAAACCTCCGATGAAATCATGCAACTGTTATTTCAGATATCAAAAGAATATGGCACGACCGTCGTCATGGCGACGCACGATTATCGTGTTGTCAGCAAATTTCCTGCACGCACACTTCGCACCGAGAAAGGAAAGGTGTTGGACAATGCTACCATTTCCGCATTCTAAGTAGCCTGGGAGGATGGTGTATCCGGAATGATTTACCAGATCTGCGCAATCAGGCGCCCGGCCGTTTGCAGATTGTTGTACTGGTGCAATAATTTTTCGCGGCGGAATTGTAAATCAAGAAATGTAAACGGACGTTCATACAGGGTTTCAATCACAATTTTAAATTCAGCTGCGCCCTCGGCCAAATGACAAACTTCTTTAAGCCCGGTTCCTTCCACGGCATTTTCATTTACTATGCAATGGCGGCCGTTAAAAAGCGCATTCAGCAATTTTAATTTCACGCCGGTACAATTAAAAGAAGGAATCACGTGCAACTGCGCCTTTGAGATAATATCCTTTAGTTCCTGATCGCTGGGATCTGAAACAAGGCAACAATTTCGGTATTTTGCTACAGCACGACGCAGTTTGGGTCCCGGGTTTTTGCCTGCCACGAGGAATGGAATGGGAAGATCATTGAACACTTTTTCCAACAGCCAGATCACGGCCTTCTCGTTTTCATCTACGGATAAATTTCCGTGATACAAACAGTAACAACCCGTGCCCTGCGGCGATTCGATATGCTGGAAGGGTAGAAATACGGGAATCACCGAAATATTTTTTGACTGATATGTCACCGATGCCATTTCAGCATCTGACTGTGTAACGGTCAGCAGTGGCCATCCGGAGGCTATGCGACGTTCATACTTTCTAAGAACAGCACTCTCACGCAGATAATATAATTTCTTAAACCAGGAGGAACTGCTTTTTGCGAGTTGTTTGTAATAAACGGACTCAACGTTGTGCAGGCGAAGTAAAATTTTCCTATGCGCAAATCGACTGTCCTGCATCAGATAAGAGCAATGAACACCTTCCAGCAGAATCGGATATGAATCCTGTAAAAGTCTCTCCAGTAATTCAGGATTTGAACGTGAACAGACGATGTAAGGAAGCTGGTGTGAAAAACCTTTATGACCCGTTCTCCGCGGATAATAGTAAACTTGTTCGCAAAATGTTTTTAATATAGGTTGTTCATCTCTTCCGCTTGTGAAACAATGCAGGATAATATGAATACCCTGTTCATGAAGGGTCCGGATTTTATAATACAGATCAAAGACTCCTCCATAGTCGGGAGGGTAAGGAACGTCGTGGCAAACAATATGGAGTTTCCGGTCTTCCATTTAACTATTAACCGAATCCTTTTCTACTTGTTTAAAAATATCGATAACTATTTTGCTTTCGTTCTCCCAATTGAGTGTTTCCTTCACCTTGCAAGTGTTTTGTTTCCAGCGGTTCAGCTG
The DNA here is from genome assembly GCA_035693345.1 of Puia sp. Taxonomy (GTDB): domain Bacteria; phylum Bacteroidota; class Bacteroidia; order Chitinophagales; family Chitinophagaceae; genus Puia. Next base: position 2,699 of record DASSGT010000325.1, read on the forward strand.
CTCAGGATTGGCAAAAATCCCTTTTATTTTTTCTGCTATATGTTCAGGCTGATAATCGTCGATAAAGTCGCCCACTTCAAATTGGTTTATGATCCTTTCCTGTTCGATCAGACGGCTGGCGAGCACAGGCACCCCGGCGTGGAGATATTCGAATAATTTATTTGGAAGGCTGTATTTATGATTTAATATTAAAGACTTATCGATGGAAATCCCAAGCTGGGCCTTCCGGGTCAGCTGGCTGAGCAAGGCAAAAGGCAGTTTTGGAATAAGGGTAATCTTTTCCTCCAAATGATGTTGTTCAACCATTTTTATCAGTTTGGGGAACACATCCCCTCCGCCAATGATCAGCAGGTGGTAACCTGAGGCATTCAGGAAATTCATACTGAGTACCAGTTCCTCGGCTCCGCGGGACTCATTGATTCCGGCACCCTGGAAAACCAGCAGATGCTTATTTTCAGGAATCCGCTCCTCAATTGACCGTAGCAGGTTTGATTCTTCAGCAGTGAGTATCGGATTATCCGGATTTTTCAGAGGAAGATTTCTCACCACAAAAAGCCTTTCATGATAGATTTTAGCGTATAGATTCCGGATTGAGTCGGAAACGGTATACATGTATTTCAGTCTGCCGAAAATGCGCGCTTCGATGTATTTCCAGATACTCCGGCGAAATGGTTTTTTATCCATTCCGGCCATACCCAGAAAATATTCATGACTGTCATAAACGACCGGCCTCTTCTTTAGTCGCGCGCTAAGCATTGTAGCCGGCATGACATCCAGATCATTTCCCAGGAATATGTCTGGCTTTTGATTCAGTAGCCTGAAAAAGAGGCGAATATTGAACTCCGCGTAGAAGAGCGCAGACTTTCTGAACCAAGTTCTTATTCTATCTGTTTGATAGTCACGTGATTTAAGTGCGAGACTTCTTTTATTGCTTGAACCAATCAGATGAACCCCATAACCTTCATTATAAAGTGTCTGACAGATTCTGTGAACACGGTAATCAGTTACCAGGTCTGAAATAACCGTTACTGTAATCATCTTTCTGTCAACAGGATAGCGAAATGAAGTCATACATTACAGGGCTTGGGCCCGGCCAGGGTTTTTCAATGAAAACGTCATAATTCGCAAATAATTCTCTACCTTCGCGCCGAAATTAGCAGAATATTATCTGGATGCCTTAAAAAAATTGAGATGCCTTATTTGACAAAAGAAAAAACAGCAGAATTCTTCACAAAGTTCGGAACCAGCGCAGCGAATACCGGATCCATTGAAGCGCAGATCGCGTTATTAACTGAACGCATTAACCGGATTTCCGAGCACCTTCAGGAAAATAAAAAAGATTTTTCTACTCACCGCGGGCTGATGCAGCTGGTTGGAAAGAGAAAAAGACTTTTGACTTACCTGAGCAATAATGACCTGCAGAATTACCGCCAGCTGATCGAAAAGATCGGTCTCAGAAAATAAATAAATTCCCAACTTACCGGTTGGGATTCATTTTTTCAGAACCTTCATTATCGTGACTTAACTGTGCCAGGCACCTTCCTGCAAACCGTTCGGCCGATTTATTTTACAAACGATTCATATGTTATCACAGCCATTCAGTGTATCCTTTACGACCGGTGAAGGTTTACCTATTTCTATAGAAACCGGAAAACTAGCCCGCCAGGCAGATGGCGCGGTTACAGTACGTCAGGGAAATTGTATTATTCTTGCCACCGTCGTAGCCAATAAAGAGCCAAGAGAAGGACAGGATTTTTTCCCTCTGTCGGTAGACTACCAGGAAAAATTTGCATCTGCGGGCAGAATACCGGGTTCATTTTTCAAGAGAGAGTCCCGCCTGAACGATTATGAAGTACTCACCAGTCGTTTGATTGACCGTGCCCTGCGCCCTTTATTTCCGGATGATTATTTCTGTGATGTACAGGTATTGGTTACCCTGGTGTCCAGTGATTCTGAAATTTTACCGGATGCTCTGGCAGGACTGGCAGCTTCAGCGGCACTTGCTGTGTCGGATATTCCCATCAAGGAACCCATCAGTGAGGTACGTGTAGCTAAAGTTGACGGAAAATTCATTGTCAACCCAACACGCAGTGAACTTGAAAAGTCAGCGCTCGAATTCCTGATTGCAGCCACGGAAAAGAATCTGATGATGGTAGAAGGCGAAGCTGCTGAATGCAGTGAAGATGACCTGATCCAGGCACTCCAGATCGCCCACGATGCAATCCGTATACAGATCAGAGCGCAGGTGGATCTTCGTACCAAAGTAGGAGCGAAAGAGAAGAGAGATTA
>DASSGT010000326.1:0-6752 GCA_035693345.1 Puia sp.
TATTGATTCCACCCCCGTTGTCAACTGCGGTCGCCGAAGTGGATGCATGCATACCCGTGAATGTCCAGGTACCTGATAAACTGGAAGCACCGGTGGTGCTGCTTGCATTATTATCTTTTTTACAGGCAATAAAACAAATAACGAGGGCAAACAGAATAATAAGGCCGCCAGATTTTCTCATGAAAAGAATTTCAACCAAAACGGAAAATCGCTTTCCATATTGCCGAAAAAGAGGTCAAATATCTCTAAAATTTAATTCCAAATCCTGGACCTTTTTTTATATCAAATAATCGAGCTTTGCGCTTTACGCCTTACGCATTACGCATTACGCATTACGCATTACGCATTACGCATTACGCATTTCGCATTACGCTTTACGCTTTACGCTTTACGCTTTACGCTTTACGCCTTACGCCTTACGCCTTACGCTTTGCGCTTTGCGCTTTACGCTTTAAATGTTTCCTTTTTTCAGCTCACTCACCCCAAAATCCACAGCCCTTGCAGTTAGCGCCATATAGGTTAATGAAGGATTTTGATTGGCACTGGACGTCATGCATGATCCGTCAGTGACAAAAAGATTTGGAGCGTCCCACAGCTGATTATGTCCGTTCAAAACAGAAGTTTTCGGATCCCTGCCCATGCGGGCCGTTCCCATTTCATGAATACAAAGTCCGGGATTGGCTTCCGGATCGTTGAATGTACTTATATTCTTCAATCCGGATTTTTCCAGCATCTCAGCTGCACTGTTCATCATGTCGGCACGCATAGCCAGTTCATTTTCGCGCCAGATGCAATCAAAATCCATCAGCGGCAAACCCCATTTATCTTTTTTGTCCTTGCTCAATGTTACCCGGTTGTCAGGATGCGGTAAGTGTTCTCCCCACCCACCCATCCACATGGACCAGTCACCGGTTTCAGTAAGTTTCGCTTTCAAAGATTCACCGATTCCTTCCAGATCGGTTACTCTTCCCCGGTAGGCGCCGCCCTGATACCCAAATCCGCGCAGATAATCCTTCTGAATAGTACTGCTATCGATATTTCGAAACCTCGGAATGTAAATACCATTCGCCCTTCTCCCATAGAAATAGCGATCCTGAAATCCATCAAATGTCCCGCTGGCACCTACATGGTAATGATGATCCATTAAATAACGTCCCAGTGCACCGCTGCTGTTTCCAAGACCCTCCGGATTCGCATCGGAAGCAGAATGCATGAGTATAGCTGTGGTGCCAATGGTGGAAGCATTCAGGAAAATAATTTTTGCAAAATATTCTTCCGTGAGCATAGTATTCGCATCGATGATCCGGATACCCTTCGCCCTTTTTTTGTCCTGATCATATATCACACTTTCTACTATGGAAAACGGTCTGAGTGTCAGATTGCCCGTAGCATTTGCTGCCGGCAGCGTGACACCATTGCTGCTAAAATATCCCGTAAACGGACAACCTCTGTCACACAAATTTCGGTACTGGCAGGGCCCCCGGCCACTCAGTCCCTTGCTAAGATTTGCAACCCTGCCGATAATCATCCGACGCCCGTCTGAGAATTTTTCATTTATTTTTTCTGTGATATGCTCTTCAAGACAATTCATTTCCATCGGCGGGAGAAATTCACTATCGGGTAACTGGGGCAGATTTTCCTTCGATCCGCTGATGCCTACAAATTTTTCAACATAGCTGTACCAGGGTGCAATATCCTTATATCGGATGGGCCAGTCCACTCCATGACCATCTTTGATATTGGCCTCAAAATCCAGATCACTCCAGCGATAACACTGGCGGCCCCACATCAGACTTCTCCCCCCTACATGATATCCGCGAATCCAGTCGAAAGGTTTTAGCTGCGTATACGGATGTTCAAGGTCGTTTACAAAAAAATGCTTATTGGTTTGATTGCAAAAGCCTCTGACCTGAATATGCTGTTCTTTTCGCATTTCTTCGGTAATGGCTCCATGGTGATCTAATTGCCAGGGTGCAAGATTAGCCGTGGGATAATCTTTGATATGTTCCACATTCCGGCCCCTTTCCAGAACCAGCGTTTTCAATCCCCGCTCGCATAGTTCTTTCGCGGCCCAGCCACCGCTGATTCCGGATCCTACGACGATGGCATCATACGTGTTTTGTTTTGCGGACTTGTTATTGATCCTGGGTGAGTCGGGTGGCATAACATCGTTTATGTTGAACTATGAATATAGATGTTATCAGTATAAAATAAAAAAGCACCTGTGATAAAGGTGCTTTTTAAATAAAATAATAAAATCCAGGTTATGTTTTCGGTTTGTCTTTCAGGGACATTTTTGGTACGTAAACCTTTTTTCCCTTTTTATCCACATAATAATATTTGGAATTGTGATCGATATAAATGGGCGACTGCCCTTCAGGGCCAACTTTATCTTTATAAACTTCGTCCACAACAGCAGATTTACCTTTCGAAGCCAGTTCGGCTGTTTTATTGCCTGCCTTTTTTACTGCGGTATCCACCTGAGCCTGGGAAATAAAGACGATTCCCAGCATCGCAAATAAAATAAATACTAACTTTTTCATGTGTTTTTTTTTAATTATTAATCGGTTCTACCCGTATACTTAAAAAATGATGCCAGGAGGGAATAACCCTGTTAAAAATTAAACAGGTGCCGTATGAGGAAGAATATGCCAACAAGGAATGCAATGACCAATATGATCAGCAATGTGATGATCCATTTAAATTTTTTTTGATTCCGGTTTGCCTTTTTGATGCTTTCTTCCCTTACGTCAGCGGGTAAAAGTTTGATGGCTAAATCAAGCAATAAAGGAACGATTACAATATCATCGATATAACCAAAGAATGGAATAAAATCAGGAATCAAATCGACGGGACTAAGAAGATAAATAATTGAAAGGATTGCCGGTAATTTTGCCAAAATCGTCGTCCGACTGTCCCGAAGTCCGAAATAAAGAATCAGAATCTCCTTTTTTAGCATCCAGGGCCGGATCTTCGGGCGTTTTACAATCATTTTAATTATTTCTATAAGAATCTTTTTCTGCTACATCAAAAGTTACACCATATACATTGTATAAATTTATATCCTGTCATACAGAATAGTATGCCCGTATTACAAAACCAGATTCAAAACAAGTATTGACAAAAGACGTTTCAAATCCTCTGACAGGTTATGAGTCGCTTACCGTTGAATATATACGGGAGGAAGCACGCAATTTTAAAACATTCACGTTTCGTGAAGGACATACCATAAAATACGAGTCGGGTCAATTTATCACGCTTGTCGATCATTCCGGGAAACAGGAAATACGCAGATCCTATTCAATCGTCTCATCGCCTGCGTTGAATGAACCACTTTCAATTGCCGTTAAACGTATTGATAATGGATTTTTCTCCAGAAAACTGGTGGATCATACCCGGATCGGCGATCAGATTTTTACAACAGGCGCTGCAGGATTCTTTCGCCTTCCGGAAAACATACAATCGTTTGAGCATATTTACTTTTTTGCAGCAGGGAGTGGTATCGCACCCATTCTCTCCTTAATCAAAACTGTGTTGCATGACTACCCCAATATTTTTGTATTCCTGATATATAGTAATCCATCGATTGAATCCACGGCATTTTATAAATTATTAAGAAATCTCGAAGAGGATCACCCCAAACAATTGCAGGTGCATTTCCTGTTCAGCTCCGAAGCGGATCTGAGAAAAGCACGTTTGAACCGTGAACTCCTGCTTGAATTTTTAACAATCAAACAATTCGAGCGGAATAAAATATTGTTTTATACCTGCGGACCTGAAAACTATATGCGAATGATTAGTTTTCTTCTGCTCGAAGAAGGGTACCCGGGTGAGAATATTAAAAAAGAAGATTTTAATCCGGGCAATAAAAAGCTGGCCCATCGTGCTCCTCCGGATAAAAATACATACCAGGTTACGCTCGAAATAAACGAAAATTCTTTTCAATTCCCGGTACAATATCCCGACACCATTCTACAGGCTGCAAAGAAATTAAAACTGAATCTTCCGTATAGTTGTGAAACAGGCAAATGCGGAAGTTGTGCGGCTATTTGCAAATCCGGAAAAGTTTGGTTATCCAATAATGAAGTTCTGACAGAAAAAGAACTGGATAAGGGACTGGTATTAACCTGCACAGGCCATCCACAAATGGGCGATGTGATTTTAAAAATCAGCTAGGTACCGGTCACAACTGCTACCGGCACAAACTACCGTCAATTATCACTGATTTTATCGAAGTACAAATAACGTTCCCTTGTTTTATCCGGTGCGCGATGCGTATCATAACCAATAAACATAATGGGGTCCTTTTGCCAGCTTTGATAGAGCGGCCAGTAAGGTAGTCCGGTTCCATTGGGGTTTTTCGTTCTGATAAAATTCACAAAATAGTCCTGCATGATGGTTGAAACCATATAATCAGATGGCTGCCAGTCATACACCCGGTTGCTGGGAAGATTACCCAGCGCATATTCAATTTCGGCAGAATGCACAGCGCCCTGAAAAAAACCGAGGCCGGTGAAATTTTTTACTGCAGTCTCCTGGCTGTCCCGAAGGATGGGTTTATTAACTTCTGCCATCAATCCCGGTCTTGCCTTCGTGAAAAAATAGCGATAAACGGGACTATTGGTTTTTGTATGCAGGTCAACCCATCTCCAGGAGCCAAAAGCATTGGTACGATCGGATGCCAGGGAAGTGGCAACGACTACAACATCAGAATCGTCATTCGCCGCATACAATTTTAAAATCTCGTCCGAATTGGAAGGATACAATTTCTTAACTGCCTTCGTATAATTTTCTTTTGTCGGCTCATCCTTTCCCAATATGGATTTCCAGTTTGACTCCTCAGAATTCCAGCCGATGATCACAGGAACCTTTGCCACCCTGCCCGTTTTATATAAAGTGACGGGTGATTCAGGAAAAAAATATCCATCAATATCTAATGGAAAATTATCTGATCCCGTTTTGCCGGTTGCATTCAAAAGTTGTTCAGCCGGCATGGCACGAAGTTCCTTCAGAGAATTGGCAGAAACTGTTTTTGAAAACTTCAGACCAATTTGTTCAGCTTCCTTTAATTTGATTACGGAATTCATCTTCAGAATAGAACCACTCTCTCCGATGGCCCCTGCGAATAAATTTCTTGCCAGCGGTGTAACAATCTGTGCACAAACCGAAGAGGAACCCGCTGATTCTCCGGCGATCGTAATATTTTCCGGGTTTCCGCCAAAAGCTGCAATGTTTTTATGCAACCATCTGAGCGCTTCCGTCTGGTCCATCAATCCATAATTTCCCGAACCATGAAATGTTGATTCCTGACTGAGTTCAGGATGGGCGAGAAATCCAAAAACACCCAGCCTGTAATTCACTGTCACCGCCACAATGCCTTTGCGGGCCATCGATTCTCCATCATACCGGTATTCAGATGCATCGCCCGCCTTCATTCCGCCACCATAGAAAAAAACCAGGACAGGCAACTGTTCATTTCCGGTTCTCGCCGGTGTCCAGATATTCAGATACAGGCAGTCTTCACTTATACCCGGCGATCTGAATCTCATATCGCTGTAAATGGGCAATTGCATAGGTCTCGCAGAAAAATGATCTGCCCTTAAAGTACCCTCCCAGTTTTTTACAGGCTGTGGAGCTTTCCATCGCAGATCGCCAACAGGTGGTTGCGCAAATGGAACGCCTCTGAATTGGGCGATACCCGAATTCTGAGTGCCCTGCAGAATTCCGTTGGCTGTTTTTACAGTCGGCAGACTTCCATCTGCAGTTAACTGGGCGGAGGATATAAAAGTAATTAGGGAAAAACAAAATAACAAAGCAATCGGTTTCATATATACAGAATTGAAAACGAAGTTAAACTTTTTAGGATTTCATCACAGGAACACTTTCTAATCGTATGACATTTTTTTCAGAAATATTTCTTCATTTTAAAGTTTTTTATATTTCTGTGTGAGACTGACTAAAGAGTCGCATTCCGCCCTGTTATCGGCGTTTTCACACCTTCCTTTCTATTTTAATTAATGATAGTTTTGGGTCTCAAATATTATATATGAGAAAAGTAATTTTATTTATGCATGTTTCCCTGGACGGTTTTGTATGTGGCCAGCATGATGAATTGGATTGGGCAACTAAGAATGATGATGAAATCGGGAAGTTCCTGATACCTGATTTGCAACAAACAGTAGACACGATGCTCGTGGGCCGGGTTTTATACCAGGGCTTTGAACAATACTGGCCGTCGGTTCCCCAGGATCCAAAAGCACCGCCGGAGCTCGTTGAATTTTCTCATTGGATGGCCGATACACCCAAAGTAGTTTTTTCAAATACATTGAAAGAAGTAAAATGGAAAAATTCCAAACTTGCCAAAGCAGATCCGGCCACGACGGTTCAGCAACTGAAAAAAGAAGCGGGAGGAGATATGGTTATTTTCGGAGGTGCCTCACTCGCTGCTCATTTTACGAAAAATAATCTGGTAGATGAATACAGACTTAAGCTCGAACCTGTTGTCCTGGGAAAAGGAAAACCATTGTTTAAGGATATTAATGAACGGGTGAAATTAAAGCTGGTCAGATCAAAAGCATTTGCATCGGGTGTGACAGGGCTTTATTACCATGTAATAAAATAACCTTAATCCTTTCTTCACACTGCCAGACATTGGTCCCATTTCCGGCTGGATAAAAATAAATAACTTCATCCGGCCTGAATTCCCGTAAAACTTTCAGAAATCAGATTATGCGAACAAATTCACGAAAACG
>DASSGT010000327.1:0-5985 GCA_035693345.1 Puia sp.
ACTTTACGGCTGAGTTCGCGGATGGTCAGAGGTTCTCCGATATGCTCAAGCAGAATTTCGCGGGCGAGATTAATTTTTTCCCTGTCGGCTCCGTTTGCCAGAAATTTACATTGAAATGCTTCCACTTCTTTTTCGCCCAACATACATTCCAGACTGTAAAGCAGTAGCATCTGAGTCTGCGCGTTGATGAAAATATTTTCCAGACTATCCGTATAGCTATGGTTCAGCATACCTTCCAATACCATACGGGTGCGGCTGCAAAGCGACAATATTTTTGAAAAAGAAGAAGGATGTTTGAAGTGCAGCACATTATCAGACAGACTGCCTGGGCGCTGTTGTGGTCTTACAAATTGCGAAAGATGCACAGATGAAAATCTAAAACTCATCACGTCCACGGTCTCAATACGGTCAGGACATAAACGGGAAGTGTGCAGACGGCAGGTATCACAATCCTTGTCCTTCTGACTACAGTACGCATTACCTGAAATGCAAAACCGGAGTTCAAAATAATTCTCCTGTGGTTCCTCCCGTTGATAATGATATACCATCATGCCCGTATCCTCCAGGCTCCAGAGAGGATTCTTTTCGTATCTGCGGATCATATATTGAACCGAGCCGGGTATCTGGCGTTCCTTTTCATCCAAAAGCTGCAATTGCTCCTGCATAAAGGGCTGTTTATAGGCCAGGCTGAGTATATCGGGCGGCTGATGCATAAAATGACGGCAAATTTAACCCCAAAATTCCAAACTGGCGAGATATTGATGGATAACCATCAGACACCTACTATTTTCGACATTTTTTGGAGGAAAAACACCTGAAAAATTTGTTTAAAAAAGAAGCCTTTCAACCCTATTCTTAGCCCTGTTTTCAGTAAATTTGCAAACCCTGTTATTTCACATCTAATAACCGGTTTTTCAATTAAATATGAACGAAAGTATTCAAGAGGTTACCGCTCCAATGGTCAACGGTTACGGAGCCGATAGTATTCAGGTTCTGGAGGGCTTGGAAGCTGTAAGAAAAAGACCCGCGATGTATATCGGAGATGTTGGAGTAAAGGGTTTACATCATCTCGTTTATGAGGTCGTGGACAATTCGATAGACGAAGCACTCGCCGGATATTGCAAAAATATTACGGTAGAGATTTACCCTGATAATTCGGTAAGCGTTGAAGATGATGGCCGTGGAATTCCCACAGGCATGAATACAAAAGAGAAAAAAAGTGCCCTTGAGCTGGTAATGACCATTCTTCATGCGGGTGGGAAATTTGACAAAAATACCTATAAGGTTTCCGGTGGTTTACACGGAGTCGGTGTGAGTTGTGTCAATGCGCTCAGCAGCGATCTCCATGTGACTGTACAACGCGAAGGAAAGATATTTGAGCAGGCCTATAAGATTGGCATCCCACAGTATCCCGTCCGTGAAATCGGATTAAGCGAAAAAACGGGCACCCGTGTGCATTTCCTTCCTGATTCAAGCATATTCATCGAGTCTGTATATAAAAGAGACATCCTGGAGAGTCGTCTGCGGGAATTATCCTTCCTCAATAAGGGCGTAAGAATTATTATTAATGACCTGCGTGAACTGGATGAAGACGGGAAATTTTATACAAAAACGTTTTACAGCGAAGGTGGTATTACTGAGTTTCTCGAGATGCTGGATAACAATGCAGGAAGAACTCCGCTGATTCCCAAGCCCATTTACGTCTACGGATTGGATTCTGTCAATAACGTTGCAGTAGAGGTTTCTCTGGTCTATAACGACAGTTACAGTGAACATGTTTATTCATATGTGAACAACATCAATACCATCGAGGGGGGAACACACGTAGCCGGTTTTCGCAGGGCATTAACCCGCGTATTTAAGAGCTATGGCGATAAACAAAATCATTTTGAGAAGGCGAAAGTGGAGATTGAGGGTGACGATTATCGCGAAGGGCTGAGTGCCATCATTTCGGTAAAAGTTCCGGAGCCCCAGTTTGAAGGTCAAACGAAAACCAAATTAGGGAATAATGAAGTCAGCGGTATCGTAGATACCACTGTTTCCAAAGTTTTAGAGGCATATCTGGAAGAAAATCCACGGGAGGCGAAAAACATTATTCAGAAAGTAATTCTGGCTGCGCAGGCCCGCGCAGCAGCCCGTAAAGCCCGGGAACTGGTACAGAGGAAGAGTGTATTAAGTGGTGGCGGTTTACCTGGTAAACTGGCTGACTGTTCCGAAAGAAATCCCGAAAAATGTGAATTATACCTTGTGGAAGGGGATTCAGCCGGCGGAACAGCGAAACAGGGCCGTGACCGGAGTTTTCAGGCAATCCTGCCACTCAGGGGAAAGATCCTCAATGTGGAAAAGGCTATGGAGCACCGGATTTATGAGAACGAAGAAATCCGTAATATGTATACGGCTCTGGGTGTGACAGTTGGCACGTTGGAAGATCCGAAGGCCTTAAATCTGGTCAAACTGAGATATCATAAGGTAATTATTATGACCGATGCCGATGTGGATGGTAGTCATATCGCCACCCTGATTTTGACTTTTGTCTATCGGTATATGGCTGCACTCGTGGAACAAGGCCATATCTATATAGCCCAACCCCCTCTTTATCAGGTAAAGAAAGGAAAAGAAAGTGCCTATGCCTGGACCGAAGACCAGCGCCGACTTCAGATCGAAAGGCTTGGGAATGGCAAAGAAGACAGTGTGAGTGTCCAGAGGTACAAGGGATTGGGTGAAATGAACGCCAGCCAGTTATGGGAAACGACGATGGATCCAGCGACCCGGACGCTCAAACAGGTTACCATTGAAAGTGCAGCCGAAGCAGATCGCATATTCAGCATGCTGATGGGAGATGAAGTAGCACCCAGAAGGGAGTTTATTGAATCCCACGCAAAATATGCCCGACTCGATGTGTAAAAGGGCTAAAATCCCGTTTAAATTTAATTATCTACCTTTAACCGCAGCCAAAGAGAATTCAGAACCTTTTAAAATTTAAGAAATGTCCACCGTAGTACTTACAGCATATAATGTCAAAACGAAAGAAAAAAATGTTCCGATCATGGACGCGGTGATCAGCAAAACTGCCAAAGGCGCTTATATGGCCCAGGGACATGATGGCAAAGGAAATAAGCTCACCACTTTACTGGGTGAAGCCAAAGCACTTGAAGCCATCAAGGCTGGTGTTGCAAAACAAAGCTGGTAATTCCGGCTTCCAATCCCGGTGCATAATACTGCAGCGAATATAAAATGGAGTTTTCCTGTAATGTATTGGAAAAATCCCCGGAATTTTCGTATCCTGTAATCAGAGCAGCGAAGCGAAGTTCATATTTGCCTTAGAATCTACCTGAGCATCCTTTCTGCATAAGAATATTTCCAGATCTCCTGTGAAGAAAGTTGTTTCGCCTTTGGGTAATGATTCTGCTTATGAGATTTAGGTCTTCGCTGTTTAATATGCTGGCATTCTCCGGCCTCATCCCTTTGTCGCTTTGCGCGCAACAGGAGACTCCTTATATTTTGAATGGCAGTACGATACAGGAATCCTGTAATTGCTACCAGCTCACTTACGATCAAATGTTCCTGGCCGGATCTGTCTGGAACAAAAATCTGATCGATCTCAATCAGTCTTTTAATTACATCTTTAGCGTTTATCTGGGCTGTAAGGACCGGGACGGGGCGGATGGAATTGCATTTGTTCTCCAACCGCTTGGCACCAATCTCGGCGCCGCGGGGCAGGGAATCGGATTTCAGAATATTTCGCCCTCCGTTGGAATTCCGATTGATACCTGGCAGAATTTTGATTTTAACGATCCGCCCGAAGACCATGTGGGCATTTTTAAAAACGGAGACCTGCATGTAGGCAGCTCAAATACCCTCGCGTATCCGGTACAGGCCCTTGCCGATAATCCCAATATAGAAGACTGCCACTGGCATACGTTCAGAATTATCTGGGATGCCAATGCAAAAATACTGTCAGCAGAAATTGATAATGTTCCCCGGGTCCAAACTCATACAGATCTGATAAATGATATTTTCGGCGGAAGGCCGCAAGTTTACTGGGGATTTACTTCAGCTACAGGCGGACAAAGCAATGTTCAGAAATTCTGCACAGCTCTGACAGCTGATTTTACAACGCCACCTGACCAGAATTTCTGTGCCCCGGCAGATATCCATTTTATTGATCAATCGACATCATTCGGGACTATCACAAACTGGTGGTGGCAATTTGGAGACGGCACAAAATTCCAGGGGCAGACGCCACCCCCGCATCATTATCCACAACCAGGTTATTATACTGTAATGCTAAATATCGAGGCGAACAACGGGTGCACGTCTGATACACTCAGGCGCACCATCACCATCGGATCGATACCTGATGCAGGTTTTAATACCTCACCGCCCATCATTTGTGCCAATAACCCGGTCTTACTTTCCGACGCATCCCATGTCCAGTACGGAACAATCAACCAGTGGAATTGGGACTTCAATCATGGTTCGGAACTTATCCAAACGAAGGATTCCAGCCTGATAAAAACCTTTCCAATAGAAAATATACAGATTGATCTTGTCGTTCACACAGTGGAAGGATGCGTATCGCAGCCTGTTTCAAAAACATTTAATATAACTGAAAAACCGGCGACCAGTATTTCGGTTCAGGATGCCTGTTATGGGGACCCTGTACCTTTATCGGCAACTAACCTCACACCTTCTGTTCCGATCCGTCAATGGTATTGGCTTACAGGCGATGGAGAAGAAGACAGTTCCGCAAATATTAAACATTACTATCCGGGTGGAGGTATTTATACTGTAACAGAATATGCATTGAACAGCGCCGGATGTTCGTCGGATACAGTCTCAGCCCAGTTAACCATCTATCAAACCAATGCAAAAGTTGGGAATGATACCATTGTTGCATTCGGCCAGCCCCTTCAGTTACATGCCAGTGGTGGTGAATTTTATCAATGGGAGCCCGCATCATTTTTAAGCAATCCGGATATAGCCGATCCCGTAGCCATCCTGTACGATAATTTTCAGTACATCCTAAAAGCATATACCTCATTCGGTTGTCCAACCTATGATACCATTCATATTAAGGCGTATAAGGGCCCGGCATTATATGTACCCAATGCATTCTCGCCCGACAATAACGGAATAAACGACCGTTTCCATCCGATTATGGTGGGAATGCAATCCATCGAATATTTCGAAGTATATAACAGGTTTGGACAGAAAGTTTTCAGCAGTCAGGGTGATGGGCCGGGGTGGGACGGCAACCTGAATGGTAAACCACAGCCGGTTGGAGCCTATGTCTGGATGATAAAGGGCCGGGATTACCTGGGAAACATTCACACCGAAAAAGGTACGGTAGTTTTGATCAGATAAAATCCAGGTATTCATACCTTCTTCCGAGGATCTTGTTATCATCTGCCTCCAGCCACTTGTTCAACACCGTAGCATATACTCTTTTAAAATCCAATTGTTGATTCAAATCTCCATCCGTCAGATTCGAAAGATCAGGCATATTGTTCAATACTCCCTTATTTTTTAAGCCACCACTGATCAGGAACATATTATTCGCGGTACCATGGTCAGTTCCCCCACTTCCGTTTTCACTTACTCTTCTCCCGAATTCAGAGAAACTGATCATTAGAACATCGTCAAAACGATGACTGGATTTCAAATCATCGGTGAAAGGTTTTATAGCCTCATTCAGGTCATTAAATAATTTTTCCTGTTTTGCCTGCTGTCCAACATGTGTATCAAAGCTACCAAGTGACACATAGTAAACCCTGGTATTGATATCAGATGAAATCAGTGACGCAATAGTCTTAAGATTTTTACCGATTTCAGAATTTGGATATACTGTTGTGCCCGGGCGAAGTTTACTTTGCTGGAAAATATAATCCGCCCCGGAAATAGTCTCCGCCATCACTTTATATAGATATGAAGCCGGGTCCTCACTTTTTTGTTCCAAACCTGCATTCAGCATGTCTTTAAAAA
>DASSGT010000328.1:0-5156 GCA_035693345.1 Puia sp.
GCGATACCTTTTCCCGGAAAAGAAAAATAAAATATACAGGATTCAATAATATGAAACCATGAATTACAAATTATTCTGTTCTTTTTTATAACACACTTTAAACATCATAAAATGAAAAGAAAACTTCTCCCCGGATTTCTATTTATCATTACAATCGGATACATACATGCACAGAATAAATCAGTTAGCAGTGCGGATTTCGCAAGGCCGGATTTAGTCCGTCGATTTGAAATCCATGTTCCCCAGAGAACTCTGGATTCTATAATGAAAAAGGTGAGGACGGCGACACTTCCCCGTCAGATGCCATCCAGGGACGGTGCTTCTGCCTGGGAAACCGGAATGGATATAAAATGGTTAAAGGGCCTTCAAACATATTGGCTTCATTCATTTGATTGGAGAAAACAGGAAAAGCTTTTAAACAGCTATCCTCAGTACATCGCTGACGTGGATGGGTATAAGATTCAGTTTTATTATATCAAAGGAGAGGGCAGGAATCCTTTGCCGCTGGTGCTCACCCACGGTTGGCCCGGTTCGACATTCGAATTTTTCAAAGTAATTGATCCGCTCACAAAACCATCGAAATATGGCGGCAATAGTGATGACGCGTTTACCCTGATCATACCAGCGCTTCCGGGGTTTGGCTTTTCTTCCATGCCTGCTAAACCTGTTAATGCGAATACAGTAGCGAAACTTTGGAATAAACTCGTGACAGAAATCATTGGCTACAAGCAATACGTAGCGCAGGGAGGTGACTGGGGCGCGGGAGTTACTGTCCGGTTGGCTTATTTCTTTCCTGATAATGTAAAAGCCATTCATTTGAATTTCTTTCCTGGGATAAATGTCCCGGATAGTATACAGACGGAAGCAGAGCGAAAATATTTTGCAAATATTAATTCATGGCGCATCGGAGGTTTCGACTATTGGCGTATACAGGCAGACAAGCCAATGATGGCGGCAGTTGCTTTGCATGACAGCCCTTTGGGAACTGCAGGTTGGATTGCAGAAAAATTCTGGGCCTGGTCTGATAATTATGGAAATCTCGATTCTGTGATCAGCAAAGACCGGCTGTTAACAAACATCATGCTTTACATTATAAGTCCAGGTGGCATTGATGGAAGTTTTTGGTATTACCGGGGTGCTCTATCAGAACTCAACGCCAGTACATGGCCCGGTTTTGTCAATATTCCGACTTCCATTTCCAAATATCCTGCAGATATGCCTGTAGCACATCCGCCCTCTGAAACACCCAGGCGGGGATATAATGTTGTTCGTTTCAGGGAAATGGCAAAAGGGGGACATTTTGCAGCGATGGAACAGCCGGAACTATTTGCCCGGGATATTCAGGAGGCATTCCTGCCTTATCGCAATAAATAAGAAATACTTTACTGGCAAAAAAAGGATTGCATAGACACTAATAATGAAGAAATGCTAGACTGTTTTTTCATTGTATTGGAATAACCCGATAACACTACCGCCCTGGAGACTCATGTGACAATAGCCATACGATTCGGACATATGCACAACCTGACCTAACAACTTCGCCCCCTGCTTTTCTAATTGCTCCAAAGCCGAATCGAGATCAGGTACTCCATAGCTATTCACAACCTCGCTATGAGAAAAAAGATAATCAGGGAAATGTGAACCCATTCCATAAAATTCGAATATCGTTCCGTCTGGCAATACAAAAACTGAAAGGCCGGGTTCTACCAGCATTTCACGGCCTTGCAAAACATCTTTAACCAGGGCCTTGAAGCAGCTAACACTTAGGTTGGCAGCATTGAAAGAAACTTTTTTAAAACCTTCTAAATGCTTTATCATAAATCCCGGGTTTTAGAGGATCGACTCGGAAAACTGGGTTTCCCATTGTACATATATCTCTCTCAACAAATTTCACAATTTATAATTCTACCGGTTGTGACATGGAATAAAATAAATATTGACTAATCGCAGGAGGAATCAATTCAATTCAGGATTTTTTGGCCGTCCTGTGCCTGACCCGGCTTAGCGTTTCACGCGTAATGCCAAGGTAGGAAGCAATCATACTTTGAGGAGCCCTGAGAGCAAATGAAGGGTAACGCTGAATAAAGCTCTGATATTTTTCATCAATAGAGCTGCTGATCGATTCATGAATACGGGTTTGTGATGCAATAAAATTTTGCTGGATAATATCATTTGCCATCTGATTAAATCCCGGTATTTCCTTACAAATGTTTTCAAACTTTTCCTTTTCTATCATCACTAACTCACTATCCTCGATCGCGTCAATATTGAAACGGGATGGCTTACCGGACATTAAAGACTCCCTGTCGCCGGTCCACCAATTTTCCATGGCAAAAGCGATTACATGTTCGATCCCCTTTTCGTCGATAGAATAGGTTCTTAGCAATCCCCTGGACACGAATGCATTGCTCTTCCAGATATCTCCCTGCTGCAGCAAATATTGTTTTTTGCGTAGCCGTCTCACCGTACAATTGGACAAAATCCATTCATGTTGTGCCCCGGTAAGTGACATCTTACTTTCTAAATAACTTTTAAACACTTCGTACACAATATCTTTTGTGAACTAATTTAACGAAAATCACGACATCATTACCTGATCAGTGGTTATCACGAATTTGCCGGACCCGGCTTAGGGTTTCCCGTGTAATCCCAAGGAATGAGGCAATCATATTCTTTGGAATAATATCAGCGAATCCAGGATACATCTCCAAAAAAGCCAGGTATTTTTCCTCTGCAGAATGGCTGATATAGGATAATATTCTGCGTTGCGAAGCCATGAAACTTCTGTCGTGTATGGTAATTACCATTTTATTGAAGGAAGGAAGTTCTGTCACCAGCTTATTATATGCACGATCAGGGAACAAAATGACATCGCTGTCATTGATGGCATCAACATTGAACTTTGATGGTTGATTGGATTTTAAACTTTCGAGATCTCCAATCCACCAATTAGTAATCCCAAATCCGACAATATGCTCTATACCTTTCTCATCTACGGAAAAAGTACGAAGGCAACCACTTGCAATGAATGCATGATACTTCCAGGTTTCCCCTTCCTGATGCAGATATTGTTGCTTGCGTAATTTTTTATGAATACATGCCTCTTCTATTTTCTCAAAATCACTTTCTGAGAGTTCTGCATACCTTTTCGTGTATTGCTTGAATATTTCAAATATTGCGCTATCCATTTATTCGCCGGTATAACATATAAATTAGGGTTATCAATATAATCAAAAAAAAAGAAATTTGGATGGCCGGTCCATCCAAACTTCCATACTCAAAAATATCACCTGTTTACTTCTTTTGCTGAACAGCATTCATCAGCTGAAATTCCCATGAGATGTTGGTACCAATATTACCCATATGTTCAACCAAAATCGGAATAAGCTGACCTACGGTTTCCGTTCTTGCCCAGTCACGTTGCAATTCTGCCTGAAACACATTAAAAGTGATAGGGACTACTCCACCCATAATCATGCGTTGAATGGCCATTTCATGAGCTTCCGGGCTTACGCCGGCGGAGGCATCGGTCACGACATAAACTTCATATCCTTCCCCGACAGCCTGCAAAGCGGGCATCGCAATACATACCTCTGTCCAAAGACCAGCCATGACTATTTTTTTCTTACCGGTCTTTTTGACCCAGTCCACGACTCTTTTATCTTCCCAGGCATTAATATATGTACGGTTGATGGGCGTTTGCTCCGGCCATATATCTGTTAGCCCCTTGACGATATAGCCTCCCCGGTCTTCAACAACAGACGTTAGCAGGGTGGGCACTTTGAAAACTTTTGCGGTTTTACCCAGGCCGATAACGTTGTTTAATACTATTTGACTGGGGGCACTGCCCAAAGTACCAAACTGGAATGGTTGATGATCAATCAATATCAGAGCACAATTATCCGGAGTGAGTAGTGTTCCAAGACCATTGTATTTGGAACTTTGTGCTGAGGCGGAAAAATGGACGCTGATGACCATAATGACAACTGCAAAAAGATGCCGGAATCTATGCGTTAACGATAGTTTCATAAATAAATTTTTATATGGTGAAACGCAAATTTTTAAATAAACTTTAATTCTAAAATTGACAAAAAGCAAAAACGAAATTGATAAATATCACAGAAATCAGATTCCCAAATTTTCTTTCATACCATTTGATTTAAAGTTTTAAAAGATATTTATACTATTAATTCACTTGTTTTACAATCGCAATATGGCTGTCACTCCCAGGTATCGTATGTCATGAGGCGTACTCGTGTCATGTATCAAAAAAGGACCACGTTTATAATAAGCAACAACACAGCGAAAACTAAAATGGGAATTAAAGGTGAACGATCCTACCGCGTCAATCATTGAACCTATGCGACGCTGATCATTATCGGAAGCCAGTAGTAATGAGCCGCTTGCACCATAGATACCATCAACAATGGATTGTCGCCAGAATATGTAATAATCTGCAGTGAAATTAAATCTGCGCGCAGGTTCGGTTACTAATTTGCCATGTATAACAATCATGTTCGCTGAACCCGCATTGTCCACGAAGCCATAATAAATGCCCTTGGGATAGAGAGGGCTAAATGTATTCAGCGTACTATCCTGGAGGTTGTGATCACCGCTGGATATAGCAGTTGTAGCAGAAAGGGCCGGCTTCAAAAAAACATCCGTCAGTTGGTAGGTGAAAGATTGTGTGAATTTCCATGCAAATATTGGATAGCCGTTGAATTTACCTAATTGTAAATCCGCTTCTGTATAACCACTCCAGTGATGACTGAAAAAATTGAGTGCTGCGCCGATCGTATGCCTGCTATCTGTACCCAGACCCTGTGAAAGATTCAGAGATGCCCTGTGTGTGTAGATGTAAAATGCATCCAGCCTGTTGAAGAATTTCCGGGGCATTATCTGTGTAATCCAGATACCCGCTATTTTCTGCGACTGATTGATCTGATCATCAAAATAACCTGGATTTTCATTCATCAGTTCCATCGCGAACAAATCTATCCTCGTATTGATGTGCTCCGCGATAAACTTCGCACCTATAAAATCTCTTCTCACATTGGTTTCTCTGATGTCCAGCAGCGAGCCTACCCCGTAATTAAGAGCCTGTTTTCCAACTCTGAAACTATAAAAGCTTTTATTTTTCGAGTGAAAGGAATATT
>DASSGT010000329.1:0-2827 GCA_035693345.1 Puia sp.
CCACGAAATGGCGGTACAGTGTTCGAAGATTTTTGAAATAGAAATAAACCGTCATAGCCAGGCATCTTTCTCCATCTTCAGCGGATTTAAAATGCATGAGGATGATGCAGTGATTCAGGCGCAACAGTTTATCGAAGAGAATTATGCCGACCGGATCAGTGTGGACGAACTAGCGAACAGATCCCTGCTGAGCCGCAGGAATTTTGAAAGACGGTTCAAAAAAGCAACCCAGTATTCTCCCGCAGAATATATGCAGTATCTGAAAATCGAAGCCGCACGGCGGCAACTGGAAAGCTCACGGTACCATATAAACGAAGTAATGTATGCCGTCGGGTATAACGATACCCGCGCCTTCAGATCCACCTTCAAAAAAATAACCGGTCTCTCTCCCCTCGAGTACAGGAACCGCTTTCAGGCAAAAGCTGCACGATAACGGTCCCCGTTATCAGGTATCATGCGATCAGTGAATGACCGCTTTGTTACGGGAACATTAACTTTGCGGCAAAAATTTATTTGATTCCCGGCATATTATCTGATAGATTGGGATCGTTAATGACCATTGATGAAAGACGCCAGCCTCATATTATATAAATCAATGATTGCAGAGATGAATGATTGTCACTCGCGGATCGAGGATGTGCGTGCCGCCATCGAATGTTGCTTCAACGTCGGCCAGTCTTACTCGGCACAGATACAGAAAATGCTGGAAGACTACAAATTTCCTTCCGACAAGGACGAAATTGATTTTTATAAATCCGTTAAACCGCTTTTTAAGTCCCAGCTGGACTATTATAATCTCGTCTATCATGCCGAGTTGTTTAAGCCGACAACAAACCCCGGCGAGATGAAGGAGTTCTGGGTAAAGGAACACCAGAAGCTCGACCGTTTCATCCTGGATCACACCGATTTTTATGATTATTATAAAAAAGGTGCAACCAATATGGATGAGCAATATTTTCTGACACCCGATCAGTCTATTTATTACGACGACCTGATTGCCGAGCTCCTGGCACTCGAAAGGTATAACCAGTATACCCAGAATGAATTGTCAAAACTTCCTTAATAACCCCCGCGGTTTTCGAAAGTTATCATTCGCCGGACAGTGCGTTTCAAACACTACTCTTTTATCAAAGACTGTTTTACTTCGATGTCATCACCGGTTACTTTTAACACTTTGATATTTCCTGCATTTTCAATATTCACCATATAGATCGGTTCGTCATAAGCCGACTGGATTTCGTTGACATAAGTAATGCGGTATCCTTCAAACTCATCAGAGATCTGCTGCCTGATATTCGATTTTAGTTCGGAAGGCAGATAACTAACCAGTGTAAATTGCCAGTAGCCACGGCTGTCATAAAATACACGGTCAACAGTATTCTGCCTGTGAAATATACAATACAGACTATTGTCCGGAGCAGTATACCATGCGACGTCCTGAACCTCCGCGTAATTTTCTTTAAAATGAGCCTTCGCTCTTTCACTTGCATTCACAGATGCAAAATGGTTGTCAGATGTTTTGACAACAGATGCTGCAAATAATCCGGATAGCATGCAATAAAAACATGCAAAAAGAATTAACCTTTTCATAAAAACTGATTTTTTTGATTTAAAACAGGCCTGACTGAAAATGTGTTTTCAATCATTTTTTAGCGCTGGCCCGAGGTAGGATCGATCAGAAAATGTTGGGCATTTTCCAGATTATTACATGCCATGCGCGTGCCAGAATATTAAATCGCTAGATGTCAATTCGATAATAAAAAAAGGTTAACCCAAATGACTGTACGGTTCCGATACAATTAGAAGTTCGCGTACAGGCAGGAGGGTGGGAGGGCAGGAAGAAGGAAGGTGTTATTTATTATTTTTTTTAACGTGTGATTCTACATTCGCGGAATCGACGGGTACGGCATTTTTATTTTTCGCAGGAGCCACATAAGTATCCCAGCTGCGGATCTTATCAAAAGTTAACCCTGTCAGTCCTTCGATATAGGAAACGCTGCATTGATGGGTAATAAATTCTTTGTTAAAATCAAGTTCCTCAAACTGAATACCACCCACCAGATCTTCCTGCGACAGAATAAATGCAGTTGTTTTTTTCACGTCCTTGCCGTTGAGCCAGACAACGATTTTGAAAAATCGCATGGGTACCTGTATGGATTGGTAAACGGGGTCGCTGTCAAGAAATACGGGTCCGTTATAGACACATATTTTACTTTCGATACCTGCTTCTTTTTTTACGCCCTGTTCTAAAATTATTTTTTCCAGATCGCCCCAGAGGCCCGGTGCACGGTTTAATTTCGGAACCTGCGGACAGGCATTCGTATACATACAGGTCATGTTCGCAGCCTGCAGTGCATCGGCCGCTTTGGCTCCATAATCGGCGTCTTCACGGCGGCTCATATGTCCTTTGTCAAAACCGCTTTTTGAATAATAAGCATCGCTTAACTGGGTGTCGGGATCGATCCGGTTATCCTGCAGCCACCGGTCAACCCGTTTTGATGAATCTTTACGATCAGCCACATTTCCTTCCACATTGATCGCACTGACGATGGGCATTTTACGGACCGCGTGCTGGATCGTGCTATAATAGAAATATTCCAGCACGTTCGATTTCGGATTATTCGTCAGCGGAACCGCCTGGCGCGCCATTTTTTTGGACAGGGAAGGCAGCGGTGTTTCAAAACTGAGAAATCCCTTTGTCAGGAATCCTTTGCAGTTAGCAAAATCCTTATCGGTTGTAATTTTTTTACTTTCTTCGGCATCGGCATCCAATGTAACGGATCCCTGTTGCATGGTAACGGATGGATATTTGTCGCCGTTTGTATAA
>DASSGT010000330.1:0-2668 GCA_035693345.1 Puia sp.
CAGGATGGCCGCCGGGAAAACAATTTCATTGGCATTCGGGTTAAAATAGGCAGTAACCGTTGAGGGCGTCGTGAACCATTCGGTTCTGTCTACCGTTTTGTTGAGTTTAGCCAATTGAAAGAGATAATTGTCAGATGAAGCAGACAGTACGTTTTCAAAATATTTATCTCTTACAATGATTACATGACTATAATCCCGCCATTTATCGGGATATCCTATTTTCTTTGTAATAGCAAATAGTTTTTCTTTTGCTTTTTGTTTAGTACTGTCGCTCATCCAGTCCAGTTTGTCTATTCTTACGGCTAATGCTTTCTGTAAATTATTTACCAAATCAAGAACACGTTTTTTTGCATCCTCTGTAAAATATTTTTTAACATACAATTGTCCGAGAGCCTGACCCAGTTTCTGGTCCGTTAAGTTTGCTATTTTTTCACCACGGGTTTTTTGTACAGTCTGTCCGGAAATGACCTTGTTGAATTCAAATGAGGCATCCACAAAGGGCCGGCTAAGCTCATCAGCATAATGACTGATTGTATAAGCCTTTAGATAAATTTTCCATTCGGTGACAGGAACGGATTTCAGAAGGATATTCAGCTTGTCATAATAGGCAGGTTGAGCCAGGTCGACAGAATCCGTTTTAGCACCCAAATCATTTAAAACATCCTGCCACCCGATATTTGGTTGTTTCTTCGCAAGCGTTGAAACGGACATCTTATTGTAATTGGCATTTACGTCGCGCAATTCAATATTTGTTCTGTGAGACCCGGCGAGCTGTCTGTCTATGTTATAAACTATATCGGCATCTTTAGATGCTGTAGAGGTATCGCTGCCGGTAAGTTGAAATAGTTTGGCAATATATAACTTGTAGGCTTGCTGAATAGCCACGCTGGGTGCATCCGTTTTGAAATAATAATCCCGCTCGGGCAGGCCGATGCCCGTCTGATAGATGTGTGCTATGTTTACCCTGCTGTTTTTATTGTCCGGACTCACTCCAAAAGACAAAAAAGAAGTATTTCCTGATTTGACTTCAGTTGCAACAAATTTCATTAAGGAAGTGAGATCGCTGATGCTTTCAATTCTGGCAAGCAATGGTTTAATGGGATCGTAGCCGAGTTTGTTAACGGTGATGCTATCCATTCCCGAAGCATAAAAGTCACCCAGCTTTTGTTCAATACTGCCCGCTGTATTATTGGCTTTTGAAACACTATCCAGAATACCCTGTAACCGCAGACGTTGCGGATAATTCATAAACATATACGCTCCCACGCCGGACTGAGAAGGAGGTATTTGGACCGTATCATACCAGATACGGTTCACATACATAAAAAAGTTGTTTTCCGGTTTAACAGAAGAATCTATTCCGGATATATCTGCCGGGACAACAGTTGCAGGTTGGTTTTGGCATCCAGCCAATTGAAGCAATATTGCGAAAAGAAAAGGTAATTTTTTCATAATAATCAATTACCGAAGTTAGAGGATATTGCGATTCCTGAAATAATCGAAAATATAATTCTATATCTGTAATGATCTTTTTTACATGGAGATTTGGCATCAGCATCATCCAAGCCAATTTTATCAACAACGCTATTTATGGAGTGTCTAACCTTGAAGTTTGCAGTGAGCTATTTCGACAACTACCCCGGAGCGCCGGTTCGTTTGATTTAAGAAGCGTCTTCGATCCGCTTTTCATCTTTGTGGTGTTTTGAAGCACCGGAATCCCAACCGAAACGCCAGGAAAAAATCAGGGTAACCCTGGAAGCTTCCTGGTGTCGTCGAAAATCAAGTAACACTTCATTGCTGGATGATAAGAACGCCCGGTCACGGCCATTGAAAATATTCGTGGCAATTAAACTGAACGATGCCTTGTTTCCCGCGAAGTCAAACTTTGCAGCAGCATCCATTCCAAACTCAGCCCGGTTTTGAAATTGCAGAAACAGGTTTGGTGCACTATAATCTGCATGAAACTGGAAGGATAATCTTTTCATGGGAGTTACATTCGTCGTGATGTTTGCATTCCAGCTGATCCCATGGTTGGCCGCTATACCAAATTGCGGGGCCGCGGCATTATTCCGGTTAAATATATTGGCGTTCGCCGTCAGATCCCATCCCTTGAGCAGCTCAAAATGGCCGATCAACTCCAGTCCGGTGGTCATGGAGTAGTTTAAATTTTCAGGTATCGTGGATGTTTCATTTTTGACCGGGGCGGTTTCAATAATCTGAATGGCATTGTTGATCGTGTTATTATAGATGCCAAAAGTGGCGGATATATTATGCCAGGTTTTACTAAAATCCAATTCCAGGTTGGTAATGTTTGCGGGCCTTAACTCCGGGTTACCTATGTTGAAATTTGACGGGTCGGAAAAATCTATGGTGGAATTCAACTGTCTTACCGATGGCTTCGAAAGCCGCCTGGTAAAAGTGAACTGCAACTGGCCATTGTTTTTAAGCTTTTCTGTGAGCAATAAGCTTGGGTAAATTCCCCTCACCGGCACTTTTACCGGCGTTGAAACTAACACATCGTTCGAATCATAACTTGTAAAAGTCGCGTCGAGGCGACTGTCTTCTCCTCTTACACCTGCCTGGTAACTTAGATTGCCGGTCTGGCCCTTAAAATTCAAATAGACGGCATTCACCTGGTTATTGCTGCTGAAAAAATCGGTGAATGTAT
>DASSGT010000331.1:0-4560 GCA_035693345.1 Puia sp.
GATATCACATTGAAAGAAATGAATGTGGACATGCTGTTTTTCGGCATTTCTTTTTGCAATTTCCAAAGCTGGTTCACTGATATCAAGAGCCATCACATTGAAATCCGTTCTCTTTTTTTTGACATAGACCGGTATGCAACCACTGCCTGTGCCAATATCCATAACTATGGTTCCCGGACCTTTTAAAGAACTGTCTTTCAGCAGCCAGTCAACCAACTCTTCAGTTTCCGGACGGGGAATCAAAACATTTTCATCTACGTAAAAAAGTATGGGTCCGAACCAGGCTTCATTCAAAACATACTGAACAGGTTTGTGATTTACGAGTTCCTGAATATAAGACATCAGCAACGCTTCCTGTTTGTCTGATAACACATCTGTTTTTTGCAGTAAACGCAGGCTTTTAGGCATACCCGTAAGATGCTCCAATATCAAAGAAGTAATGGATGAAATTTCCCGTTCATCATAGAGTCCCGAAAGGCTCGAAAGGAGCAGGCGGTTAGCAACCTCAATTGTCATGGGAACAAACTTACAATGAATTAAATTGCGGTCTATGTCTTCACCCATACTTAAAGTGCATGAACCAGACCAAATTCCGCATGACGATATTTTTATGGAAAGATGTCTGAAACTGGCTGAACTGGGCGCGGGTTTTACTGCTCCCAATCCGCTCGTCGGCGCTGTCCTGGTGCATGAAGGAAGAATTATAGGGGAAGGATATCATCAACAATATGGAGGGCCGCATGCCGAAGTCAACTGTATCGGATCTGTAAGAAGTGCAGATCGACATTTGATTCCGGATTCAATTTTATACGTGTCTCTGGAACCCTGTGTTCATCATGGCAAAACGCCGCCCTGTACGGATCTGATCCTCCGTGAAAAAATTCGCCGCGTAGTGATTGGCTGCCGGGATCCCTTTCCCCAGGTGAATGGGAAAGGCATTGAAAAGCTTTTGGCCCATGGAGTTCAGGTGGATTATCCTGTTTTAAATGAAAGCTCTATTGAATTAAACAGGCGATTTATTACTTTCCATCAGCAAAAACGGCCATACGTCATTCTAAAATGGGCGCAGTCTGCAAATCATAAAATGGCCGGTGTGACCGGAAAACGGGAAATGATTTCGAATGATTATTCGAACAGACTTGTACATAAATGGAGGAGTGAAGAAGCAGCCATATTAATCGGAACGAATACCGCCCTGGTGGATAATCCTGAATTGACAGTTCGTTTGTGGGATGGAAAGAATCCGGTTCGGATAGTAGTCGATCTCCGGCTTCGCCTTCCTGATTCGCTTAAATTATTCGATGGCAGCGGACATACCGTTGTGTTAAACAACCTTACCGATTTAAAGGCAGGAAATTTATTATTTAAGAAACTGATCCCGGCAAATTCCGGAACGTCTTCTATTTTAACTACCCTGCATTCACTAAATATCCTGAGTGTTCTCGTGGAAGGTGGCTCGAAATTATTGCAGTCATTTATCAATGATGGGAACTGGGATGAGATTCGTACAATTACAAATAACGAATTAATAATTCCCGAAGGATTGACAGCGCCCGATATGAAAAATTTTAAATTTATAAGATCCGAGCGTTATGGAACGGATACGGTGTCTTATTACAGGAAAGCGGACGAAGTATAGGAGTATAAGAGTGAAGTAATTTATGGCTACTTAAATTTATTACTAACTACTAACTCTTTGGATCCGCTTTTGTAATTGTAAAATCCTTCTCCTGATTTTATTCCCAGATTCCCGGATGCTACCATATTTACCAACATGCCTGCTGGCGCGTACTTAGGATTTCCAAATCCTTCATACAATACTTTTAAAATAGCGAGGCAAACATCAAGGCCTATAAAATCTGCCAACTGCAAAGGACCCATAGGATGGGCCATGCCCAGTTTCATGATGGTATCAATTGATTCCACGGAAGCAACACCTTCCTGCAAACTGATGATTGCCTCATTGATCATCGGCATTAAAATGCGGTTAGCGATAAACCCGGGATAGTCATTCACTACACAGGGTGTTTTGCCCAACTGTCTGGTTAATTCAACTATTTTGTCCGTCACTTCCGGTTTCGTTCCGAATCCATTGATCACTTCAACCAGTTTCATCAGCGGCACGGGATTCATAAAATGCATACCGATCACCTGATCCGGACGTTTAGTAACTGAAGCTATTTTTGTAATGGAAATAGATGATGTATTACTTGTCAGAATGGCTCCGGGTGCTGCCAGTTCATCGATCTCGCGGAAAATCTGCAATTTGACAGACTCGTTTTCTGTGGCTGCTTCAATGATAATATCTGCCCCCTGAATGCCCTCCTTCAACTTCAATACCGGTCGAATGCGAAGTAAAGCATTGTCTTTCTCCCCAGCGGAAAGTGAGCCTTTTTGCACTTGCCTGTCCATATTCTTTGAAATAACAGACATTGCTTTTTCCAATTGCTTTTCATTCAGATCAGTCAGCTGTACAGAAAAACCATGTTGGGCAAATACATGCGCGATGCCGTTTCCCATCGTACCGGCACCAATGACTGCAATATTATACATGGGTTCATATTTTCAGGCAAGGATACGAAGCTTCTGTCAGGTTTTTACCCTTATCTTGCAGCTCCTATGTATCCGAATTTATATTACGCGGTCAAGGATCTGTTTGGCCTGGATTTAAAGTTCCTTCATTTTATAAACTCTTTTGGGTTTTTTGTGGCGCTCGCCTTTATAGGTGCCGCCATCGTATTTACCGATGAATTAAAAAGAAAAGAAAGACAGGGATTCCTGGAAGCCGAAGAAGAAACGATTATCGTTGGAAAAATTGCCAGCCCCGGTGAATTATTTACAAATTTTATCCTGGGTTTTCTGATCGGATACAAGATCATCGGCTTATTTACATCGAATTCGCCCCTGACACAAAATCCGGCAGATTTTATTTTTTCTTCCGCGGGTAATGGTTGGGCCGGGCTCGCACTGGGATTACTTTTTGCCGGATTAAAATGGCGTGAAAAAAATAAGCAAAAATTACAAACACCCGAAGAAAGAAAAATTCGAATCTGGCCCCATGACAGGGTAGGGGACATTGTTATTTTTGCCGCCATTTTTGGATTCCTGGGAGCCAAAATCTTCAACAGTCTGGAAACCTGGGATGAATTCATAAGAAACCCGGTTGAATCACTGCTATCCTTTAGCGGCCTTACATTTTACGGCGGGTTGATCATAGCCGCTCTTTCCATCTGGTATTATGCGCGAAAACACAAAATAGGTTTCTGGTACCTGAATGATGCAGCTGCACCCGCACTGATGCTGGCTTATGGTGTTGGAAGAATCGGCTGTCAGGTCTCAGGAGATGGCGACTGGGGCATACCGAATAGCGCATATGCCGTAGGGCCTGATTTGAAATCGGTGCCAGCAACTATGCAGAATTTTCAAATTCAGGTAGATAAAAATGCCGACTACTTTATGAGTGAATTTCATTCGCTCAATGTACCTCACCTATCGGCAAAGGGCCCGTCTTTTCTTCCGAACTGGATGTTTGGTTATCCATATCCCCATAATGTGATTGGTGCAGGTATCAAGATACCAGGATGCAGTGGACCTTATTGCAGTTATCTGCCGGTCCCTGTTTTTCCGACTCCATTCTACGAAACCATCATATGCCTGGGTTTGTTTTTCCTTCTTTGGTCGGTCCGTAAAAAATTTAAGGTACCGGGAACCATGTTCGCATTTTACCTGATCATCAATGGAATTGAACGGTTTTTCATAGAAAAAATCAGGGTCAACTCACGATATTCGATATTCGGATTTCATCCGACCCAGGCTGAAATCATATCAACCCTGCTAATCATAGGAGGTTTCCTTTTATACTATTTCCTCAAAAAACAAAATAAGACAGGTCCCGTCAGTCAGCCACCCGTTGTTTAATCATTTTGATAATAGTCCTTTGCTATTTAATCAATTAATTGATTATCAGTATAATAAAATGTCTTTATTCCTTATAGCCTCCGTTAGCCTGTAAGCTCATACCGCCGTTAATCCATTTTAAAGCGCATTCATACCAATTCACTCCCTGACTGCAACCTATTTTTTGACCCTGCGTCCAATGCATAAGGAGAGATCTTCCGGTTATCAATAAAATCAGCCTTCCAACACATTGCACTGTTCTATGTTATACTTAGTACCAATCTTTGTACTGTAACTACCTAACAATAGTACCAAGCTAAACTAATTATTATGAAGACGTTCATTACCATACTAATACTTATTATTTCGGGTTCCCTTGAAGCCCAGACAAATATTCAGGGAATTGCGCGGGAAGCCAATAACGGACCCCTTGAATCTGTCAGCGTATCGTTGTATAAGGGTGCTGACACAACCATTTCAAAAACGACAATTACTGATAAGGAAGGCCGGTTTGTATTTTCTGAGATACCTGCGGGAATCTATCATGTCAGGATTTCAGCGATAGGATTCGAATCCCTAACCGGATCTGACTTCAGCATTGCAACAAAAGGCAAGACGGTAGAACTTCCCGTTTTTGATTTGCATAGAAAAAACAACGAATTA
>DASSGT010000332.1:0-4036 GCA_035693345.1 Puia sp.
CTTGACGCAGTTTCTGGAATATCATTTCTTTTTGATAAGGCCTGAGATGCATTAAAACCACCTACAGAAGATGGCGTGATGGCTGCTTCGGAACCACCGGCAATCATGATGGTGGCCTTTCCCAGGCGTATGGTATCAAAGGCATTGATGAGGGCCGTGTTGGATGATGCACAGGCAGAGACGGTACAATAATTCGGACCATAAAGCCTGTGCCGGATGGAAATGGCGCCCGCAGCAATGTCCACAATCATTTTTGGTATGAAGTAGGGATTGAACCGCGGCGTTCCGTCTCCTGCATAAAATTCTTTTAATTGCTCTTCAAAGGTTCCGATACCGCCATTGCCGGAGGCCCATATCACACCAATATTATATAGCTCTTCATCCTTCATCGTTGCCGGATTCAATCCGGCATCCGCCAGCGCCTGGTCACTGGCCGCCATGGCATACAGAGAAAAGAGATCGTACTTTTTTATTTCTTTTTTGTCAAAATGATCCTCCGGATGAAAGCCTCTCACTTCACAACCGAACCTGGTTTTGAATTTGGAAGCATCAAATTTGGTGATGGGACCGGCGCCACTTTTTCCTTCAACAATATTATTCCAGAATTCATTGACCGTATTACCCAATGGTGTCAGTACTCCCAATCCTGTGATTGCGACTCTTTTCATGATTCATTTATTAGATCGGCGAAGATAATGCGTACTACTTTAACAGACGTAATTGTCCAAAATGATAAGCGAAGTGATTCGTACGGTTAATAAGTACACTCATTTTATTTCGGGCCGGATCTTTTTCAAAGTCTGCGTCCGTCATGGATTCATGACGCGTAAACCATTTATCTGCGGGCATCTTTGAAAATGCATTTTTTAATCTGTCGTGCACTGATGCCCAGATAGCTCTGAGCTCCGAAACGGTTGGAATTTTATCAACGGTTTTATCGGGAGCAGATATAAAAATAGCAGCAAGTTCCGGATGGGCTTTCTTGCCAAATCCCAGTATCTCCGGGATGGCATCATGGATAGCAGCAAGATGTCCCATCAGATAAATACCCCTGTTCTTACCCGGGGCAATTTCTTTTAACAATAATTCGTCAGAAGATTCATTGATGAATTTTGTGGTACGATCTGCCTGTATTTGCCACGCGTTCAGCGCAGCTTTGACTAACACGGTCTGCTGGTCCATACTTTTTGTATTGAAATAAACCCTTTTTGAGCGGGAAGTATTTATAAAACAATTTTTGCAAGAATAAGTTCGAACTAATTATCAACTATTAATTATTAATGATTATTCCATGATTATTGAATATTAGCCCTAAGCTTTGCGCTTTACGCATTACGCTTTATTAACTGTTTTTTCCCAACCTGTATCTTTTAATGCGGGATCATTTTCTTTTTTCAGAAAATCAGCATTTGAAAAAGAACCGGCCTCCCAGGACAGGATGGCTTCATCAGGAACGATTTCTACGGGTGTTTTCCATGATACGGATTGCTCATTGTATGCAGGGTTTGACTGTGAATTGTAACATGAGATGACGGACCAGCGTGGCTGGTCAGAGAGGTTTGCTTCGGAGCGGTGTAAAAGGTTGCTGTGAAAAATCAGTGCATCCCCCGGCGCCAGTTCGCAGTATACGAGTTCCATCGTCTGCAGGGCATTATTGACCATCACCATATCTGCTCCCACCTGCTCACCTGAAAATCCATGATTCACCCGGCCAAGTTTATGCGATCCACGGATGACCTGCAGACAGCCATTTTCCCTGTTTGCTTTTGTAAGGGCAGTCATCACACTGATCAGCTGGTCAGGAAACATAAATTGATTTTTATACCAGTAACCATAATCCTGGTGCCATTCCCAGGCGCCGCCAACCCGCGGTTCTTTCTGCATTAACTTGGAATGAAAATGACAAACCGGTGCCTGGCTGTCGAGTAATTGCGCCACGGCGTGCACCATTCTTTCGCTCCGGGTCAGGTATCCGAATACATCGTTTCCCGGAGTAAACCAAAGGGAAAGTCTGGTTTTTTTACCCGATAAATCACTCAGGTCAAGTGCATTCCGTGTCAGGATACTATCCTCAATGGCAGTCGTGTATAATTTATCTGTCTCCTGTTTATTGCAAAACTCTTTTATGACAAGGTATCCGTCACGATGGAAATCTCTTATTTGTGACTCCGTAAGTTTTTTTGAATACATAAAAATATTTTTAGAACATCGGATGGGCGTTGGCAGACTTCGCAGGAACTTCCTGCATAATATCCCAGTGCTCTGCGATCTTACCGTTTTCCAACCTGAAAATGTCGAGAATAGAATATGTTTTATTTCCCATTTTCGATTTTGTGTGGATATATACAAAGTTACCATCTGCTCCCAGATGTCTCACATCCACTGTGTCCTTTGGCTGACCTTTAAACCAGACCGCCACACCTTTTTTTAAAGCATCCTTGCCGTCAGGCAGGGAAGGGTTATGCTGAATATATGAATCAGCAATATATTGATCGATCACTGCCTGGTTTTTGTCTCCGAACAATGCCTGGTAAAAGTCAGCGACCATTTTTTTGTTCAATGCGTTCTGATTCAGGCTGTCCTTCAATGATTTTATCTGCATATTGAGTGAATCAATGGTGACCTGGGTTGCCGGGTTTACTTCGTTGTTATTGTTACACGATGGAAGCACTAAACAGAGGAAGAAAATGGCCGGCAGGAGGGACAGAATGCTTTTCATTATTAAAAATTTTATTGTTCGTGTCAACTCGAATTGAAAAACCTCGTATTAAGGTAATAAATAAGGCCGAATAGACGGAACGGATGTTTCCGGTCACGTCTGTGGATCAGCCTTTTCAATGGAAATAAGCACGGGAAGACTGGTGGAGACAGTCTCTCCGCAGCGAATGTGTTTAAGCAAAGAAGCCGCCTCTGCAAAGAGAGACGGCTTCTTGTTTAATGGTTATGTTTAATTTTTGATCAGATAGCCAAACAGCCCGTCTGTTTCATTAGCCGGCCCTGCTGTGAAATAAAGCCTTTTCTGATCGATCGTAGAAGTGGTAGGCGCAAAAGACAGGGCCCAAAGACCATCAATGACAATGGTACGGTTATGGGATTGCAACTGACCCATAAACTGACCCTGGGTTGAGAAAACATTGATCCTGCCATCCCCAAAATTACCAATCAGAATTACCGGTGGCTGGTCCAGATCATCATCATCTTTGCTACCGGAACTGCCATTTCCATTCTTATGTCCATTTCCGTCATCTGTCATGTCCATATTCTGCAGAAAATTAGCCGGAGTCATTACAATTCCCCAGGGCGCATTCAGCGTACCCCTGGATGCAAACCTCCGTACAAAACTGCCATCAGGATTAAACACATCCACAAAACCAAGTCCCGCGCCCGCCTGGCTTCTTCCGTCCGGCGCCGGTTGGGCATATGAAACAAAAAGCCAGTTGCCGAGGGATTGAATATTAAAGGGAGAAAATCCGGAAGGCAGACCGGGATCATGAAATGTGATAGAAACCGGAGAAAAGGTTGTATCCCAAACATCTATTTTTCCGGCCCTGAAATTAGCGGCATACAGTAGATGCGATCCATTCCATGTGGCCAGGGCCAGTCCGGTATAGGCAGAAGTGGCGGAATTATCCGCGATTCTCAACGCGTTATTCCCGGCTGCACCATTCCAGCCCGAAAAAACACCATCAACACCCACAAACAGAAAATTTGGTGCCTGATTATTCGCGAGCGTAAAACCCGCCCCACCTGAAAAAACAATACCTGTGGGCAGACCGCCGATCGTATCGCTCGGAGATGGAATGTTCACGGGCGAGCGTACAATCGCTCCTTCACCGGTATATAATTCACTTACATGACCCGCCATGGAATTAACCCAGGCAATGCCACTGGGCGCCCAAGCGAGTCCCCACGCATTATGCAGCGTCGGGTCAACGAGAACCGGAGAATAAGTGCCGCTATTGGCAACCAGGTTTACCTGTTGAAAATTTCGTAACCCCTTGTTATCGATATTAGCTTTTCTACATCCAAGGGAAAG
>DASSGT010000333.1:0-3663 GCA_035693345.1 Puia sp.
CCGCTGGTAACATCTGCCCCGTCTTCCACAACAGCAATATCGCGCATGTAGACATTTTCCACAGCCCCTTTATAAATCGGGATATCACCAAAGTCTTTTATGTTTTTTATCGTCGTGTTGGCGGGTGTAAAATAATTGTAATTGCCTATGCGCACATTTCCGGCCGGCGTCGCCTGGTTATTATTTCTGAGTGCTTCTACCACCTGGTCCGGGGTCAGATGATGTACCCTGAGTAGTTCAGGATTTATTTTTATAACTACGGTTCTCACGTTACCCCCGAATGGCGCCGGGGATACCAGGCCCGGAACAGAAGTAAAAGACGAGCGTACGTACACATTGGCCAGGTCCATCAGTTCATTGTTTGAACGAATTTTACTGCTCAGCACCAATTGACCGACGGGTAAAGTAGAAGCATCAAAACGTAATATGAAAGGAGGTTGTGAACCTGGGGGAAAGGATGTCTGTGCCCGATTGGTAAATGTGGATACTTCCGCCGCTGCCTGCGCCATATTGGTGCCCTGGTAGAAAGTAAGCTTTATGAGTGTAAGTCCGAGTGTATTTCTCGTTTCGATACTTTTTACACCGGATACATACAACAGCAGACTGACATAATTCTTTCCAAAATAAGCTTCCATCTGTGTCGGTGTAAAACCGCCATATGGATGTGAAATGTAAATCACCGGAAGATTCAATTCTGGGAAAATATCAATCTTGATATTACGGACCGCATTCACGCCGAAAAAGAACAGACCCATTACAATCACCAAAATGGATATTGGCCTCCTGAGTGCGCTCCTGATTAATCCCATGAGAAGAAGTTTTGTAGTATCATCATTTCCTATCGAATTTCATTTTCAAAAAAACTAAAATCTCCGATGGCCGCGGCTTTCAGCAGCAGGGCCTGCCATACATTACTATCGGCAATATCCCTGTCTGTCTCTGCGCGGTTGAGCACATATAATGTCTGCGTAACATCCACAATATTGGTAAGACCATTTTTGTATAGGACCGATCTTTGTAAATAGGCGTCCGATGCGGCTTTCACCTGGATAGGCGCTTCATTGTAGTTGGCAACGGCATTTTTGATTTTCTCATCTGCCAGCGCCAGTTGTGTTCTGATTTGCTGGCTGACCAGTTCATATTCGTTTTGCAAACCACGGGACGTCCATTCCTGTGCGGTAACCTGCTGATGCACCCTGATGGGATTGGTTAAATTCCATACAACACCTACGCCAAGCAAATAATTACTGTTGCTGGGTTTTACGCCATTCCAGTAATCATGATTAAAAGCGTCGGGATTTAGCTGACTGTAATTACTGTTAAAACCGGATCCCCTGCTTTGCATTACACCCACAAAAGAAAATACCGGATATTTAAACCGGTCGATATATTTTTCCTGTTGCTTACTCACGTTGATGCGGTTTTGATAAAACTTCAACACCGGGTGTTGGTCCTCGCTGGTCGGGATTGAATCGGATAAGGAGGCTGGTATTCGGTTTACAAAAATCGTATCCAGCACAAATTTCTGATAGGATATGCCCATCAGCTGTGCCAGCTGTGTGGCCTGATCCGCCTCATAATTGATGGCATTGGTCAGTGCTATTTTAGCACTGGATACTTCCGCGTTTGCCTGAGATGAGTCCACTCCCGGATTTAATCCATTTTTTGCCCGGGCCACAACAACCTGGTTCAACGCAGCAGCCCGTTCCAGGTTTTTCTGCTGTGACAAAACAAGTCTCTGTGCGGCCAGTAAATTGAGATAAGTGCCTGATACCTTCACTTGCAATTGAAATTTTTCCTGGTCCAGGTCACTGGCGTCCTGAAGAACCTGGGCTTCGGCTACCTTCACATTTTCGCGAACTCTCCCGAATGTGAAAAAATCCCAGCTGATATTGGCGAGGTACAGTCCTCCAAAAGCAGCGTTCCAGTTCTGTGAAAGAAAAGGCGGTCCCGACGATGCCACACTAAATCCTCCGATAGGGACGACCGGTCCGAATTGACCGTTTGCTGTTCCATATGCCTGTTGAGCGGCCAGATTCAGATTTGGCAAATGATAGGTAGATGCTTCTTTTGCTGATGCCTGAGATGATTTGAGATAATTGGCCTTTGCTTTAACGGTTCCGTAGTTGCTGAGCGCCGTATTGACGGCATCTTTTAAAGTCAGCGTCTGGCTGCCGGCCCTGAGTCCCATCAATAATAACAGTAAAAAATATATCGCTCGCTTTATAAGTCTTTCATGAATATCAAACATCGGTTTGGCTGGTTTATCCATTCTCTCTGCAAAGAGTGTAAAATTACCAAACCAATTCTAATTGTAGTTAAACGATTCACTATGATTTACAAACATGGAGTTTTTCGAATGATTAACACCCAATATTGTCCGGACGAACTATTACATACAGACAGAATAAATTCATGAGTATCTATTCAACAGTATTTAGTTGATATGCATTCATACGACCGGAGATTTCGGACTATTTTAGTTTCAGGATTTAATCAGGAAGACTTTTGTGGTGTATCAAATTCAAGTATCCAGTGTTTTCCAAATTTATCAGTCAAATCCCCGATCAATCCAAAAAACATCTGATTAATGGGGTGATTCACTTTTCCTGCCTCTGAGAGTTTATCAAACAATGAACGCATTTCCTTTTCTGTTTTGCATGCAAGGCTCATATGCACCGTATTACCCTCAATAAATTCTCCAGGCACCATATCCGTCGCCATGATTTCAAAATTTTCTGTTTTTAAAGATGAATGCAGAATGGAGTTGTGATAAGCAGCAGGCATTTGGTTGGCCACCGGTGATTCTCCGGCAGTCATCAGCGAGAGCTCGCCACCAAATATTCCTTTATAAAATTCCATCGCTTCTTTACAATTGCCCTTAAATGTCAAATAAGGATTCAGCGTTGCCATAAAATTTGTTTTTGTTTTAATTTATTCTTTTAATATCAAAACAAAGTTGATACACAAAAATTGGATATTGCCAGTACGGAAAAGACAAACAAGGGGTGTTTTGCGACAATTAGAAATTCTTAAGCAGGGTATCTATTTCCTTCTGACCCCAATGTGGATTGATCCCTTCATTCGTATCAGCAGTTAGTTGCCGTTTTGCAAGTTCCAGCAGTTCCTTTGCCTTTTTCTTATCGCCTCCCCAGAGTTTGGGAGTCGAATATTTTTCCCAGCCTTCCAGATAATTCGCCCTTGGATTATCCGGATTTGTTTTTATGGCTAATT
Organism: Puia sp.; assembly: GCA_035693345.1. Classification (GTDB taxonomy): domain Bacteria; phylum Bacteroidota; class Bacteroidia; order Chitinophagales; family Chitinophagaceae; genus Puia. The sequence continues at coordinate 3,235 of DASSGT010000333.1, forward strand.
GTGTGTATTGGCTTGCTACAGGGCCATATTGCCTGCCATAGCTCATGGGATTGATAAATACCCGCGCCCTGTTTACCATGCTTATGATGCAGTATACTTCAGATAATTCTTTTTTTTGCGAACCTGTATCGAGAAGTGCCCGGGATTTTTTGATTTCATTATCTGCTTTGTCCGCATAAGGTTCTATCTGATCACCATCCTGCTGATAAAGCCATCCGATTTTTGCATTGCAGAACGCCGCATAATACCAGGGAAGCCAGCCGGTTTTTTCCTGCTGGGCGATGGATTCAAAACCTGCAGCCAACTGTTGGTAATCCTTTACTGTTGCTGCCTGATCGAGTTTGACTACTGTCGTGCGCATCTGCTGACTATAATTATCCTGCGCCTGAGTTAAGTGATGATTCAGCAAAATAATCGCGATAAATAAAA
>DASSGT010000334.1:0-2654 GCA_035693345.1 Puia sp.
CAAACTTTTAAATGATAGCCATTTTTTGTTTCACGCCGGATGGCGTTTTCTACTTCGCGGGCAATTGGTAATTCAATAAGGTCGCCATTAAATTTTCGCCATAGCATATGGAAATAGGTTTTTCGAATTTAGCGAAAAAACGTGTCAGTTAAAAAAATATATGTTATTAATGAATGATCTTTTGTGAAGCAGATCCAAACCCTCCGGACCACTGCAGTACATAAACCCCTGAAGAAGCAGTGCTGGCGCGGATTTCATTAAAACCGGGTTTAAGCATACCCTGCGTGAGTAAGCGCCCGCTGATATCAAACAATCGAAAGCTGTAATCTCCAGAACTGATCAGCGAGAGATAATTTGGATCCTGCCTTTCGATTTTTACGGTGTTTTCTCCTGAAGCAGCCTCTTCATTGATTTTCCGGTATCCGATATAGTTAGGAGCGCCTGCGATAGAAGCTGTATCACTTTGTACATTTTGAGCTCCGGTGGCCGGGTGCCCGTTTTTCCAGTCCGCCTGCTTATAAAATGGAATGCCCATCAGGGGTGCCTGGTTCGAGAATATATTGCTTTCGCCACCGCTCAGTTCGGTGATCATACTGCCTTTGGAATCATAAACACTCTGATGCTGCAGTCCCAGTGTGTGACCGATTTGGTGGGTGGCAGCGGCTGCAATAAAAGATGCATTATTTGAAAGTGGATCCATGAATACCCAGGCCGGTGTATCATCGCCCCAAACAAACGAACCGATTGCAGACACACCTGTAGCCGGTCCATACCAGTTTCCGTTTGCGGTAAAAATAACACGGGTACGCTGATGCACCGGAGCCCTTTCGTATACCGCAGGATCAGTAGTAATATTCAGATTGAATAATTTGAAATGTTCTGATATCATTTTGTGTATCCATGTTACAGAGGCCGGACTTAACCCGGATGGCGCTGCAACAATTTTACCCTGCTCATTCCAGATGGTTCCGTCTACTTCGGCGCCGTCAAAAACCAGATAAACGGTTGCGGCAGCGGGCGAATAGCTGTTGAGCAGGGGTGTTTGCGCAGAAATATCCGAATGGATAAAAATGAGCATGCACGCGATATGGATAAAATATTTTTTCATTCAGCTACGAGAAATCTTTGTTGTGTTTCTATAAAATAATAATGCTGATCTTTTTCCACCAGCATGAGTCCTTCCGGATCGTGCAATTTCAGCAGATGACCGGTATAATATATATTTCCTTTTGGATCTGTATATCGTGAAATGCTCAGCATGCCACCGGGCCGGCTATCCACCCTGATCAGCAAAGAAGTTACAGAACCACCATGTTCAGATTTATTTTTTATTTTTCCTTCCAGTCGAAATCCAGGTGAGAGGTCAAGAGAAATTATTTCAGAAGCAAGGAACAAGGACTCCAAAGCCTGGCTGCTCACTTCGATTTTATTAGAATAGGGAAGATCAGTGGGAGTATCGTTTTTTTGTGCCGACAATATCAGGCAAGACAGTAGACCAATGCTGGTTAAGATCGTTTTCAGGGTGTTCATCGGATTGGGGGAGCAACATTCAACATGTTACCATATTAAAAACGAATATATCGCATGGGAATTGTTCCTAATTTGGGAATTTCAGGATCAGAGATGTAATTCAGAATATTGAACACGGCGGCACTTTACAAAAGACACCGGTATTTAAGAAGCCTTTAACTTCTTAAAATATTATGTTCAATATTGTCCCGTAGCTAATAATACCAGTGTACATGCCTCGAGAGTCTGAATTCCTTTTTCTCCGAGTATTTTTTCAAATTCCTGATTTTCTGCGCCGGGATTAAATATGACACGTTTTGGATGCAGATCGAGAATGTAGTTGTAATAATTTTTCTGATTTACCGGATTCAGATACATCGTAACGGTATCCAGATCCGGAACAGGACCTGTTTCCGATTGAACCGGGATGTCTGCGACGGTGGCTGTCGTTCTGCCAATGGCAACTACAGGATGTTTATGCTCTCTTAATTTATTGATCGCAAGATAACTATATCGCGAAGGATTGGCGGATGCACCAAGAACCAGTGTTTTCTTTGAATTGGGAGGCATAGTTAAACAACAAGGGGTTGGAGGAAAAGTTTATTTATTGAGATTCAAGTTTATAATTTAACGGCTGAATTTTACAGGAATTAACAGGAATTCCATCTTTTGTTGCCGGTTCCCACTTGCCTGATTGAATGACCAGGCGCAGCGATTCCTGATCAAGCGAATATTCCAAAGATTTTTGGATATAGGGATCCGTTATATTGCCATCTTTATCCACCTGAAAAAAAATACGCACCTCGCCTTGTATTTCTTTCTTTTGAGCCCTTTCCGGATACCGGAGATTTTTAACAACATATTGCTGCCACTGGCCCATGCCACCGGGATATTCAGGCTGCTTTTCACTTGTTGAGTCGGAATGTTGACTTTTCTGATGTTCAGCTATCAGATCAATAGATCTGACGAGACTATCCTTTATATAATCATTTTGCCGAATGGCCACGATACTATCTTTTGAATAAGATTTAAATTTAAAGAAGCTGCCGTTTTTTTTGCCGTGATCAAAAACTCCGGTTGAATCCAGGTCGCCCATTGTATTATATCTGCAAAATCTGCCATCTGCGATAGTGCCATCGTGATCA
>DASSGT010000335.1:0-2319 GCA_035693345.1 Puia sp.
ATTTTTTTATTACATTCTTTCGGAATCAATAAAATATTTACATGGAATGTCCCTTCATGGAGTATCAGCGCTGAATGGTGGGCCTATATGGTCTTCCCGCTGCTGATCCTTTTTATTTACAGGGGAAAAGGACTGGCTATGATAGTACTCGGCTTATTCGTCGTTCTCGCCTACATGGCCATCATGTACTGGTTGCCCCGTCATGATCCATTCGATCCAACCGCCATTGTTCCTCATGATCTGAATGCAACCTATGATTTCGGATTCCTCAGGGGACTTGCCGGATTTATATCCGGGATGTTATTGTATAAGGCCTATGGAGCCGGACTCTGGAATCGGTTTTTTCAAAGCGATCTAACAGCTTTGTTGTTGATTGTTATTACGCTGTTATGCATGCATTTCGGTGTGAATGATTTTATCTATATCATATTATTTATTGCACTGGTATATGTGTTCTCATTAAATAGCGGGAGACTGAATGCGGTTTGCAATGCCAGAGTCCTGCAGTATCTGGGCAAAATATCTTACTCCATATACCTGTCGTCTATATTTCTATTTGTGATTGTTGCTCTGGGTATTAAAAAACTGCCTGGCGTAAAATACGGAGAACATTCAGCCAGCGCCGGTTTTTGGCTGGGACTCGGATATTGCCTTGCCTTTATTATTATTCACATCGGGATTTCGTCTCTTACCTATTACAAAATAGAGAAGCCATGCCGTAAATATATAAATGCGAAATGGGGTAAGGAGACAATGCCGGTATATGCATGACACAAAAAAAGACTTGGCGGATTTCATATCTTTTAATGCCGCAAATCGCATCTGTTGATGAAAATCGCGAGCTTTATATTGATTTTTTTTTGTTTCTCGATGCACAGCTGGGGACAGAAAAATAATCGGATGGACAGTTTGAAAAGTCGACTGGCACATTCGACAGAAGATTCCAGTAAAGGATTAGCAATCAGGGAAATTTGCAGAAACTATGTATATAATAATCCCGATTCCTGTTTATATTATTCAAACCTTGGGCTGGAATTAATCAGGAACAGGTCAGTCAGGGAAAAATTTGAAGCAACGAATAATCCTTATCTGTACGGTTTCGAGTGGAGAATGTATTCGGGAATTGCGACTGCGCTGGCTGAGCAAAGAAATGACACCCTTGCAGTAAGGATGGCCCTCAAAGCGCTTGACCTCGGCGAAAAATCAAAGGATAAATATGATTTGGTTTCTATCTATTATACTTTATCGGAAGTATATCAATTTATCGGAGATCCGGGAGTTGCCATTGAATATCTCAGGAAGGAAATTCTTCTGGACACGGCAGTAAATTCGCGCGCTTCCAGCATAGTAACGCTGGGAGCATGTTTTTTTGATAAAGGCGAATACGATTCTGCATTATATTATATAGAAGGGGTTGATCCGGCGTTTAAAATCGATGGAACTCATTTATGGCCCTATCCACATCTTTATTTGGGAAAGACTTATGCCAAAAAATTGGATTATGCAAAGGCTCTTGGATACTACAGAACAGCCATCAGCTATGCCATTCTGTCTAATTTCTCGCAGGATCTTTGTGATGCATATCTGGGCATAGCTGATGTGTTTTGGAATTTACATTCTTTGGACTCAGCCATTCTTTATGCAAAGCGAGCCCTTGAAGTTTCAAAAAGTTATTCATTCCAGGACAGGACCATGGAAGCATCCTCATTTCTCGCTTCAGTGTACGAAGGTTCTGATAAAAAAGACAGTGCATTCAGATACCTTAAAATGGCATTGGTATTGAAAGACAGTCTGCAAAACGGAGAAAAGATAAGGCAAATACAGAATTTCACCTTTGAAGAGAAATTTCGCCAGCGGGAATTGATGGAGCAGGAGGCTGAATATCGAAGCAGGATAAGAGTATATGTGTTACTGGGAGGTATTGCAGCCTTATTACTCATGGCCGGCATTCTCTATCGCAATAACAGGCATAAGCAAAGAATGAACGCCATTCTTCAATCCCAAAAAGATGAATTAGAATCTACATTATCTGAATTGAAAAGAACACAATCACAATTAGTACAATCGGAGAAAATGGCTTCGCTGGGAGAAATGGCAGCTGGCGTTGCTCATGAAATTCAGAATCCACTAAACTTCGTAAATAATTTTGCCGATTTGAACGAGGACCTTCTGAACGAGATAAAGGACGAAATCAATTCGGGCCATTATGAAGAAGTGGCTGCAATCGCAGGTAAAGTAATAGAAAATGAACAGAAAATTAAACATCATGGGAAACGGGCGGACGGAATTGTAAAAGGGATGTTGCAGCACAGTCGCAAA
>DASSGT010000336.1:0-2392 GCA_035693345.1 Puia sp.
ACGAAATAAGACGGAAAAACACGGAAGATGGCCTAAAACCAGGTAATATTTTGTGCAAAACGCTGTTATTCCGAAAATGTAATTAATGGCTAGAAATAAAGAAAACTACATTATAGAAGGAACTTCTGGCAGAATTGGACAATTGTGCGTGATGAAGATTATCAATGGAAAAACCTTTGTCACAAAATATCCAGACCGCAGTAAAGTAGTGTATTCCAAAGAACAGCTCGGATTAAGAGACGTTTTTGCACAAGCCGCAAAATTTGCCAGCGAAATAGTAAACGACCCGGTTAAAAAGAGAAACTATCCCCGACAAGGAAGGAAATCGATTTACCATTGCGCTCTTTCCGACTATTTAGCTGAACAGAAACGAAATAAGTCAGAAAATTTGTCTGTACAACCGGAAAAATAAGTTTACCTGACTGTCGCCACAGCCTCTTCCCCGTATAGCTGATCTCTGAACGATAGTGAAGGTGATAAGATCAGCGGTCCCAATCCCAACTGTTCCCATTTCTTGTCTACCGCATGTATAGTCTGTTCATCGGCTACAATGATATTGGGCCAGTCGCGATGAAAATCATCAAACGCTTCAGTCTTCGTGGTACCATCAAGTCCCATACAGGCCCAAACTTTGTCTCCTACCCTTCTTTCAAATAGTATAGAGTCCCTTTTTGGATCCAGGTTATTGCAGAATCGCCAGAGAGCAACCGGCAGATCAGCAGGATTGATATTTTCATCGATATAGAGTATGAGTTTCACACCTGATTCGTGTAAAATATTTTCTGCAAGCGCAGCGTGCAATTCCCGTATATGACCTTTACGATTTTTGGAAACTGAAATGAGCAGGCAGGGTATACCCTGTTCTATCAACTGATGGTTCACTGCTTTTATTTCTGTAAAATCCAGGAGCTTTTCAGTTCCAGGAAAATAACCAGACCTTTCCATCGTGTAACGTTCGTCCAATTCCTCCGGAAATTTTTTGGTTCCGTCAATACACATTTTTCCACCATACCCCATTTTACTGCAACTGTGGTCAAGCACATCCATCGGGCCCTGTGCAAATGTTATATCCGTTGCAGGATTCAAATTCTTAAATACATGTTTTGAAAGGCTCAGGTAGTCAGTGATAGAAACGCCTTCATCTACCAGCACCAGGATCTTGTTGAACATCATCTGTCCGGCGCCCCACATGGCACTCATCACTTTTTGTGCATGTCCTGCAAATGTTTTGTGTATTTGTGCGATCACAAGATTGTGAAATACTCCTTCCACCGGCATTTCCATGTCAACGATCTCCGGAATCATCATCATTTTCATCGGGGCCAGAAAGATTCTTTCTGTTGCCTTACCAAGCCATGCATCTTCCTGGGGTGGAATACCTACAATGGTTGCAGGATATATTGCATTTTTCCGATGTGTTATTGCGGTGACATGAAATGCCGGATACCAGTCGGGCAGTGAATAATAGCCGGTATGATCTCCAAAGGGTCCTTCCCATACCGGATCTTCCATGGGGTCCACCCATCCTTCAATCACAATATCTGCGTCAGCCGGTACTTCCAGCTCAGGCTGTGTGAGACATCGTACCAGCTCCACTTTCTTTTTTCTCAGAAATCCGGCAAGCATATATTCATCCACATTGTCTGGAAGAGGCGCGGTAGCCGCATAACCGTAAACAGGATCTCCCCCCAATGCAACGGCCACGGGCATGCGCTTTTTTAATTTCTTATAGCTTTCAAAATGACGTGCACTCACTTTATGCTTATGCCAGTGCATAGCCGTCAGTTGGGCTCCCATCAGTTGCATTCGGTACATACCCACATTTCGAATACCTGTTTCGGGGTCTTTAGTGTGGATTACCGGCAGCGTGATGAACGGCCCACCGTCTTTGGGCCAGCAGGTGATGATGGGCAATTTATTAAGGTCCGGATTTTCAAAAACCACTTCCTGGCACTCTCCCTTTCCCCTTTTTACTTTGGGCAGCCACGCAGCAAACTGGGATAGTTTGGGCAGGATCCTGAGTTTATCGAGAATGGATTCCTTTGGGCCAGCAAGCATTTTGAAGAGTGATTCAATTTCCCGGCTGATATCGTCAAGTTTTGCCACACCCAGCGCAATACACATCCTTTTCTCACTCCCATAAGCGTTCATCAATACAGGAAAATCATAGCCGGTATTTTCGAAAAGAATGGCTTTGTTGCGGGCTGGTGTTTTGCTGAGCCGGTCGGTAATTTCAGCGATTTCCAATCTGGGATTTACGTAAGTATTTATCCTCACAAGTTCGCCCGACAATTCCAATGCAGTGAGAAACTCCCCTAAATGATTAAATGCCATCTTGAAGATTAGAACACAAATCTAAACCATTCGGATCATTGAACCGGTCGCGGACAAT
>DASSGT010000337.1:0-6531 GCA_035693345.1 Puia sp.
ACGCATGGGCATGCCGGAACCCGTAAACAGTCCGGGTCTGTTCTGAATCCAGCTACCGGGCCAATAATAATAATTTACATCGAACCGTATCCCCAATGAATTTTCAATTTTAGGTTGCGATGCCCAGTCGCTCCACGGCATACAATGTGTTCTGTTTGTAACCGGTGGCAACATGCCTGGTAATTTTGTCTCAAGTCTTGCCAACTGGCTGGTCATATCATTTGAGAGCGATGTACGTGTAAAGTCTGCACATGCGGTAGTGGGATGAAAAGCAATTTCAAATCCCAAAGACTGATAGCGGATTACGGAATCGTTGGACAGATTTATATTGTCGTAAACATAAGAAGTGGCCCTGATGGCTTTCCAGTCTTCCACGGCCTGTTGAGAATTATCCTTGCTCATTAATCTGTAATCATTAAAGCGGCTTGGCGTTCCCGTAAATCCTGAAGTCTTTTCTATATTATGATCATCACCCGTCATGATGATCGCAGCCTTTAATCCTCTGGGCAATATCCACGCATGTGGCAAGGGTTTACGATGCAGGTTATCCAACAGAATGATATTCGTTAGCAAATGCTGAAGTTCGTCGGCTTGTGGAATTTGTATTTTATTAAAGTCAACATAGTCCGGATAGAATAAATTATCCGATCTGACGGGCCCCGACTCCCCGTCCCTTCTCTGCCCTGCCCATGCCAGATTTCCCTGTCTTGTGAGCACAATGGATTTAGCAATGTCGAATGCAAATGCTATTGCATTGCCCCCATTGCTGCCTACGCTGACGGTGGTGACTGCCGGATGAGGAGTCGGTGTCGTCGCCGAAGAATATAAAGTTGCCAGACTTGATGTTCCGGGCAGCATATGGTAAAGATCGGCTACACCATGATACTGCATCGTCTGGCTTACAATGCCAGCTCCGGGTTTGCCAGTTGTTGTATCTACCAACAGGTAGGTATTTTTATAATTGTCTGCTATAGAGTCAGCGGAGGTTACGCCCATCAGCAGATAAAGCAATGAACAGGGTCTTTGAGCTATGAGCGTGCCGCCTTTATTTGTCCATTCGGTCAGGAAAGAAACATCTGATGCAGTTAGCTTCATTTGCCCGAGCAAAATAACATCATAGTTATTCAGCATCGCCGGGTTAGCTTCTACTTCTGTAATATCGGCCGCCTTGAAAGATGTATAACCCTGTGACCTCAATATTTCCACCTGGTATCGGCCAAAAGGGTTTGAAGTACTGCTGATAATCAGGATGGGTCCCCCGGATCCATCATATATCGGTATGGTTGGATAAGTCCTTGCTGAAAATCTTAAGAAAATATCGACAACTCTGGAAGAGAGGGGCAACAATACAAGAATAAAAACTGTCGATATTATTTTCAGGAGTCTCGGCATTATTTTCTGGTCTATCCATTCATTTCATACGCGATCCGACATGAGTGAACTTCGCTCTTTCACATGCGAAATCCGCGATATTTTTCTTCAGGGTGTGGGGGAATCAGAAACCTGTGGATAAATACAAAGGTAAAACGTCATAAATATAAAAAAGCCGCTGAACAATCAGCGGCTTTTTTTATATTTCTGTGATTATAAAATAGTCATCTTCTTTACAATCACCTGACCGAGGGCATTCATTTTATAATAGTAAATACCGGAACTCAATCCGTTTCTATTCACGGTGACACTATAAGTTCCGGGCATTTTTTCTTCATCCATCAATTGTTGTATCGGTCTTCCCATCTGATCATATAACATCAGTTGCACACGCCCTGCTTTTGGAATGACCATTGTAATAGATGTGTTATTATTGAATGGGTTCGGACGATTCTGTTTCAACTCCAGTGCCAGACCTCCGTCAAAAGTTACCGGTACAATTTTACTGAAGGCCGAATTACCATCATAGTCAACCTGTCTCAGACGATAATAATAAGTGCCCGCAGGAAGGTTCTGATCCAGATACTGATAGTTGTTTTGTATCTGACTATTTCCCGCACCGGCGACAAAGCTCAATACAGTCCAGGCAGACTGATCCGTGCTGCGCTGTATTTCAAATCCCTTATTATTTTCTTCCGAAGAAGTTGACCAGTTTAGTTGAGCATTATCACCCTGTTTGGTTACTGTAAAATTCAGTAATGTGACAGGCAATGGTGTACTGGAATAAGTCGCCACATAACTGTTTGGGCCGGCTGGAAAAAATCCATAGGTAATACCTTTTACAGTTTGAGTAGTAACTGTAATCGGAGTTCCGTTTTCGGTTACCCCTTGTAATGAACCGTCTGCTGAATTAAATGGAACCATAGCCTGCAGGTTACGCGGCGTGTTTGACAAATCAAAACTCAGTTTTTTGGCGACATTGTCCCAGGCCATATTACTAAACTTGACTCCATTGCGTCCATCCAGCCAGGTGAGCATTTGTCTGGCACTTATCACAGGAATATTTCTTGCGGTCGCGGCAGCGATGATTTGATCTGAACCAACATGTATCGCAGTATCAGTATGCATGTTCATAACAAATGCTCCATAATATCCCTTGTTAATTGCATTATCCAATAAAGTATTTATGCTATTTGTAATATTCAGTCCGGATTCATCTGGTATCTGGGTAGGTGCCTGATAACAATCAATTAAATTTCCATTAAAATCCGCAAAACGCATTGGCATACCTGAACCTGTAAATAGACCTGGTCTGTTTTGAACCCAGTTTGCCGGCCAATAATAATAATTCACGTCAAAACGGATTCCCAGTCTATTTTCGACTGTTGGTTGAGAAGACCAGTCGCTCCATGGCATGCAATGGGTTCTGTTGCTGACAGGAGATTTCAAAGTCGGCAATTGAGCTTCTAACAATGAAAGTTGGCTGGTTATAGTACTTGTAAGAGACGCCTCGTTAAAATTTAAACAATTGGTATTCGGATGCAAAGCGATTTCAAATCCTAAATTTTGATAATAGGTTACGGAGTCGACGGTCATCGATATATCATTAAATACATAAGAGGTTCCTCTGATTGCTTTCCAGTCGTCCACTGCCTGCTGGGAGTTGTCCGGGCTCATATCCCTATATTCATTAAAACGCCCAGCTGTACCCGAGCTACCAGGATAACTTCCGTTGTTATGATCATCTCCGGTCATTATTACCGCCGCCTTTAATCCACTAGGTAACATCCAAAGATGTGGCAATGGTTTTTTATGGAGATTATCCAGCAAAATAATATTTGTTAATAAGTGTTGTTGTTCGTCTGCCTGCGGAATCTGAATCTTACTAAAATCAACATAATTCGGATAGAATAAGTTATCCGATCTGGTTGGTCCGGTCTGACCATCCCTGCTTGCACCCGCCCATGCAAGATTTCCCTGCCTTGTGAGAATTATTGATTTTGCCAGGTCAAATGCGAATGCGATCGCTTTGCCCCCATTGCTGCCAACATTAACACTGGTAATAGCAGCATTTGGCATTGCCAAAGTCGCAGAAGAATATAAAGTTGCCAGGCTTGTAGTGCCAGCTTGTAAATTATAAAGATCGGCTACGCCATGAAACTGGATCGTCTGATTTACTATGCCGGCTCCCGGTAAACCCGTTGTTGTATTTACCAGTAAGTAAGTATTTGTATTATTATCATTCATGGAGCCACTGGATGTTATACCCATCAAAGGATAAAGCAAAGAATTCGGGCGCTGGGCTATCAGTGTCCCGCCAGCCTGGGTCCACGAGGTAAGAAGGGAAACATCGGTTGCATTCAAGGATATCTGCCCTAACAATATAACATCATAGTCATTCAGCATGGAAGGATCTGATTCTACTTCTGAAATATCCACCGCTTTGAAAGCAGTATATCCCTGTGCCCTCAGTATTTCAACCAGGTATCGGCTAAATGGATTCAGATTGCTGCTAATAATTAATATGGGTCCGCCGGATCCATCATCGGGTGGGATAGCCGGTACTGGTGCGGTTGTGAAGCTCCAGGTATAATCTGATACCATGGCATTGGCAGGAGTCGCCAGATCTTTTATTCCCGAGGCTCCGCCTTTAACTGTAACAGTGTATACGGTTGAATAATCAAGGGGAGATGACAAAAGTATAGTGGCTGTTCTTGTGCCAGCAGAGTAGTTAACAGTGCCCGCTATGATATTTCCTCCACCATCTTTCAGCACAACAGTGGACGCGTTTACTGTGGAAGGATTAATATTCTCACTGAATGTAACAGAAATGGACGTGTTGATATTAATGTTTGTTGCATTCGTTGCAGGCGTATTAAAAATAACAGTTGGTGGCGTAATATCTGCGCCGTTGGAATAATCTACATCCACCCAATAATTGGATGCCTGGAATCCACTCGTCGGATATGCGTCATCATAAGTATACGCTCCATTGACGCCCTCATCACCATCTTTCAATATAGCTAATGGACCATGCACCACCGGATTAGTAAAAGCATTATTCGTTGCATTGTAATATCCTGTCGGACTAAAATAAGTGGCTACATAAACCGTATTGGCTGTAATCTGAACAGGTGTTGTAAACATAGCTTCGGCCCACTCTCCGTTTACCGGATCGTGTGTAAAATTTGATGGTAGACTGGCAGTAGCTATCACATCTCCAGGTTGTATACCGTCCGGACTAATCGAATATAATGTTACATGTTCATCTGAGGTAGCGTTGTCTAGAGGCGCTTTAAAAAATCTGATCCCTGTAATTTTACCATCGAAATCAGCTTTAAATTTAACGCCCACAGTAATGCCAGTCGGAAAACCATCATTTTGATTTAGATCGTTATTGTCCGTCGGGCTTTGAACTGGTTGTGTATAAATAGAACAAGGGCAGTTTGTCGGCGGAGTGCCTGCAACTACCGTTACTGTTACAGTGTTAGCCGAACCTTCACTGCCACCGGGAGATTCCAGGTTTCCAATATCATCAAATGCACGGCTTCTGATCGTCACGGTTCCCTGTGCGGTTGGAAGCCATGAAAAACTCCAGTTCGTTGTACCGGTAGCCGGTTGCCAGGTAAGACCCCCATCGACAGAAACTTCGACGCCTGCAACTACCCCACCCACATCAGTTACTGTTCCCGTGATGTTGTATACTGCACTTTGCGCTATTTGTGTGCCATTAGCTGGTGTCGTAATCGTGGTAACAGGAGGTGTAACATCTGTAGATTGAGTTGCCAGAGTTAGAGGACTTTGAATAGAACCTGGCTGAGCACCCATATCTGCTAACAGGTTGATCGTGGCCTGCTGCATATTTTGATCGGCAGGACCACCATTACTCGTTTCATTTATATCGTGATTGGCATCCAGACCCCAGGCCCATTGCACCGTACCAGCTCCGAAAACCAGGGCTTTACTGGTTACATCCTTGTAAAGCGATAAATAATGTATGCGGCCATCCAGTGTAGTGCTTGACATCCTAACCCTTCCCGGCGGATACGTACTTGCATATTGATACCAATCCCACTCGTATCCCAATGTTCCATTGGTGAGTGTTTGCGTTGCGCCAGTTCCCAGTGTGGCTACCGCAGTGTTACGCCAGAACCTTAAATTTTTATATGTATCTGGTACTGTTATCGTGCCGGGAATTCCGTCCCAACTGATCTGACCTGACAGCGCGTTTTCTGGTTTGCAGGCATCTGTTACCCCGGTATAATTACAACCATCCCGCCATAAACCTGTCCATTCATTTGTCGAAACATCGCATTTATCCCCACAGGCATTCTCCTGGGCTGTTGGCAGGGCACCTTCTTTATAACATACCATCGTGCGGAATGGAGTGCTTGTTCCATCAATACTGTTTTCCCATCTTGTTTTCCAGTAAATTTCGTTTCCACTGAAAAAAGCCAGATTTTTTCCTGCAGCCTTTGCAGCTTCAACACTATTCCTCTCTTCTTTGGACCAATATTCATCATGGCCTGTAGAAATAAATATTTTATGCTGTAGTAAAAGGTTAATATTATTTGCATTATTACGGGCAATATCCAGATCTGTTGTATAACTAACATCAAATCCGTTTGATTAAAGAAACCGGATCATCGGATATTCGGCATTCATGAACCAGTCTTCTCTGGCAGCACCACCTCCTCCGCCCGAACGGGTTAGAAAAGGACGATTATAACTGACTTTTTTACCGTGATTATTGGATAAACCAGGACCCACATAAAGACTATTTCCTCCATAGATATTATATGCCTGCCAGGTAGCATCAGATGTTTTAAAAAAAAGTGTCGAAGCACTTCCATCATTACGAACAACAAATGGAATATGACTGGTTCCACCGCCGCCTGCTGCAGATCGCGTCAGTTTGGCAATATATAAACCGGATACTGCAGTCGACGGAACATTCCACGAAGCAGTTACCGTCCAGTTTCCACAATCAGTAAGTCCCGTAGCAGCCGGGTCTGGTGGAACTACAGGATCTAAAAGACAAGGTGACTGTGCGATTCCGGTAAAAGTAAATCCGGGACCTAAATCAGCAATTAGACGCGCACCATTTCCCTGATAATATCCAATTCGATAAATCGAAATATTAAATGTTTTATCGGTACC
>DASSGT010000338.1:0-3184 GCA_035693345.1 Puia sp.
CCAAAGTCAAATCCACTGCGACACCGCGATTATGCCCGCTTCCTTTTGCTGGATTTGCCGCATATCGTTCATCCTTCACGGGCATCCAAATCCGGATTGTTACATCATAAGGGCGATATGCATCGAAAATTACAAGGACAAGCCCCTGCCTGGAGAGATCACTGGCAACATTTTCAAGCGCCAGACAGACCGGTTTCCGGAGAAAACTGTTTTTTGTATTTTCGGGGTACAGCTTTTTACGCATGAAATTATTTGTGGATGCATAACGCAGATCCAGGAGTATCCCGGGAATTTGCATAAGGGATACCATCTGTTTTTCCGGATGGGACTTTAAACTTTCATGATAGATCGAAGCACTGTTAACAATTGGCAGTCCATATGAACTAATCGGGAGATTCTGAGCAGTGGCGGAAGAAAAATACAGGCAACCTACGGCTGAAATAACAAGACACTTTAATCCTGCTTTCAATATTTTGTTTTTCATCTAATTAGTTGTTTCTTTAAGCCCTTCGAAACGCACAATCGCGGTCAAACCAGCAAGAAGGGTCCGAATAAATATACAAACCCGGTTCACACAGATGAAACAAATCAGATCGTATTTCTTAATTTTTCTAAGTATTGGTATTGTTTTCATTCAATGTAAATATAACGGGGACAAAGTCCCCGAAAAAGATATCGTCAGGAATCCGGCTAAACTGGAGGAAAGTACGACGGAAGATATACACCATACCCTTGAATTTTTAAAAACACATGAAGGCAAACTCAATGATTCCGTTCATGTCAGTTTTATTAACCTGCTCGACAGTTTGTATGATGCCCGTCAATATAAACCCATTTGGATAAGGCAGGACAGGACTACGCCCGAAGGTTCGTCATTTATCAATTTGATTCAGAACAGCCGTCTTTGGGGTCTTTTCCCAAACGATTACCATTATTATATGTTGTCGTTTATAGATCGTGCTTTTTCACTGGATACAAATGCTGCCAGAAACGCTGCATTGTGGGCGCGCAGGGATCTTTTACTAACAGATGCTTTTTTTCAGATGGCCCATGATCTGAAACGGGGTCGGATCCCCTACGACAGTGTTACCCTTCGTACGGATACATTGTTGAAGGATAGTTTTTATACCACAGCTTTGAATGAAGCTTTGCTCACAGGAAATGTTTCTCAGGTTTTGCATAAACTTGAACCCACATCGAAAGGATACGATTCACTTAGATCTTATATAGGATCATTTCTTGATTCGGCGAATTTTGCATCTTATACTTATTTGCCGTATCCCTATACAGATTCTGTTAGTTTTTTTCATATGTTACAAAAGCGTCTGGTAGAAACAGGAAACTTATCTGATACCGTTCCGCCTATGGATCCTGCCCGGTTTAGGTCAGCCATTATTAATTTTCAGAAGAAGTATGAATTTAAAATCACGGGACATATTACAAATTCTCTGATTGATAAACTCAATAATACAGACCAGGAAAAATTTAAGCGGATTGCAGTGACTCTTGACCGTTACAAACAACTACCAGACAGCCTTCCCGCAACTTATGTATGGGTCAATCTGCCTGGTTATACATTGACAGTTATAGATCATGATACCATAGTATTTTCTTCCAAAGTGATCGTAGGAGGTCCTTCTACGCGTTCACCGGTTTTGACCAGTGAGATTTCAAATTTTATTACAATGCCCCAATGGACGGTGCCCTATAGCATCATATTCAAAGAGATGTTACCAAAAATCAGGGAAAATGTAGACTTTTTGGCCAAACAAAACTTAATGGTTGTAAACGATGAAGACAGTGTTTTGGATCCGCATACAATCAATTGGTATAAACTCAGCAAAACGCATTTTCCATATCAGTTGAAGCAGCGGCAGGGTGATGACAATTCACTCGGAGTAATCAAGTTTAACTTTAGAAATAAATACAGTGTTTACCTGCACGACACAAACGTGCGGTGGATGTTCGGGAAGTCTTACCGGGCGATCAGTCACGGATGCGTTCGTGTAAAAGAATGGGATAAACTGGCCAATTATCTTGTACGACATGACAGCACAGTCACCGGCGTCCTTAAAATTCCACCTGATACCATTCAGGCCTATATTGCCCGGGGCGAAAAACATCAATTCACCGGGTTTCACAAACTGCCTCTTTTTATCCGCTACTATACCTGTGAAGGGAAAAATGGCAAAATCGTATTTTATGATGATATTTATGATGAGGACAGGAATCTGATTCAGCAATATTTTGCACATAAAAGCGCTTTTTAAGCGTAAAGCTCAAAGCGAAAGGCCTAAGGCCGTTCTATTTAATATGTACGTGACAGCAACAGGAACCGGTATTAGCATACCATTTTCCAAAAAACTGCGTTAAGCTTTAAGCCTTGTGCATTTAGCCTAAAACGTTCATCATGAAACGAACCATTCTGCTGCTGGGTTTTATCGCGTCCATAGGCATGCTGAGGGCACAGGAAACAGCAGGCAATGTTTCATCTTCTCAGAAACATAAAAAATCCAAAAAATCAAAACGGGCAGTCAGCAGTGAAAAACTTCACTATGGCACGGCGAGTTTTTATGCGAATAAATTTGAGGGTAGAAAAACAGCGACAGGTGAAATTTTCACTCAGAAGAAAATGACCGGGGCGAGTAATATATTACCATTAAATCACTGGGTACGTGTAACGAATACAAGAAACAATCTCTCCGTCATTCTGCGTATCAACGACCGGATGCATAAAAACAATAAACGGCTGATAGACCTGAGTAAATCCGCTGCGAAAAAATTAAAATATACCGGTTACGGACTTGCACATGTTAAAGTGGAAGTCTTGGGTAAGAAACCTCCCGGAGAGTATGCTCAATATTAAGCAACCGCCTTATTGACCAGGGCTGCTGCTTCGCTCAGAAGAATGGCAGACTGTACTTTCAGACCACTTTCCTCAATTAGTTTTTTAGCTTCCACCGCATTGGTTCCCTGTAACCGGACGATGATTGGTACATGAATATTTCCGATGGAATGATAGGCGTCAATAACTCCCTGTGCAACGCGGTCGCAACGTACAATACCGCCAAATATATTAATGAGAATTGCTTTGACTTTCGGATCCTTTAGGATAATGCGGAATCCGGCTTCTACTGTTTGCGCATTGGCGCTTCCACCCACATCCAGAAAATTTGCAGGTTCA
>DASSGT010000339.1:0-2384 GCA_035693345.1 Puia sp.
CTGTATCTCCAGCTACGTGGCCGAAGGTATCGTTGATATATTTTAAACTGTCCAAGTCAATATAGATCAGGCATAGAGGATAACCCGCCCGCCGGACAAATTTCAACAACCCGGTAGCTAGAATCATAAAGCCGCGCCGATTATTTAGACCGGTCAGTCCGTCGTTCAGAGATGTGTTGCGCAGGTGTTCATTGGCTTTTTCCAGCTCTGAGATTTTTTGGTAGAGTTTGTCAACCAACAGTTGCAAATGTTCACGCTGGAGTTGTCCGGTTTGAGGCATCCTGCTAGTGAGTGGCGTAGCGGGCTGCTTCAAAGTTTCGTTCACGGCTCGCAATATCTCCTGCGGCTCAGCGGGCTTTCTAATAATATGCTGTATCCCGCTGGCACGGGCCAGTCTGTGTATCTCTGAATCGTCGTAGTTGACAGTATGGAAAATGACTGGAGTTTCCGTCAATAGCGGTTCGGCGTGCAGGCGTTCTACAAGCGTGAAACCATCCATATTGGGCATAATAATATCGGTGATGATCAGGTCTGGAAGTTCAATGCGTGCCATATCCAATGCCTGGATGCCATCTTTGGCTTCTAATAAGCGATGACCGAAATTCCCCAGCAAAGTGATATACGCGCGTCGATCAGTTGGGTTGGTGTCAACAATGAGGATGGTTGCCATTATGCTTCACCTTATATTTATGGGCATACATTTCAATTGAAGGTCATACGTCTGTGCCCGAGCGGAACTTCTAATATCTATTGTAAATAATAGCACAATTTACTAATGAAGGTCTGCGTAGATCAATGTACCCTCATAAAATAAAACCTCCTTCTGTTTAAAAAAGGAGGTTACGCGATGAGAATTTTAAAGGTGAGAAAGGGTTATTGTAGGAACGAAAATTGGTACAACATTTCCCAACGCTCTGGGGCTTTCTGCACGGTCCATTCGAAACGTCTAATCGTAAAAGTCATTCCAGTCCCTGCTCCGAAGGTCGGGTCTTTTAGTTGAGTTGATCTATTTTCCGGTAAATCGACGATTTTTATATGCGGCAGCCAATTCTGGGATTTATAAGGATAACTCTCACAGCCCATTTCGACTGCGATCTTGGCGATTTCATCATATATGTTTTCTAACACTTCAGTCTTTTCTGCTAGTAACCACAACCGGCCCTGCTGATTGTTCACGTTCATTCTGGCAATATTTTTGACCTTAATTTCAAAAGGTTGCAATTGCAAGGCGTATTCTTCCAGACGTTTTTTCAGGGAGTCAAAATCTTCCACATTTCGAATCGCTTGTACCGTTAAATGCAAATCAATCATGGGTGTTCCTTCAGCGATGCGAGCTGTATCTTCTGAAACCTTGAAGAGATTGTCATAATCCTCGTTCTCAGGCCTGACAATGATAAAAGTTGATTTGCCATTTAAAGTTGAGGTTTTCATTCTTTCTGCTTCCTTAACTCTGTTTCTATACAAGTCGACATGCGCATCGCGATCGTCTCTCCCCAGACCGTAATTCCAGGCGAGCAGCCCATGATGTAAATCGTTTTGCCAAACTGTACGAATCCTGCTTTCCAGTTCTGCGATCCCACTTTTCGTTGACGCTATCTTGAATTCATCGCCTGCTCGTTCCGATCGAAACAATAAGAAACCTTCATTTTTCAGGAAATGTTTTGAAAGTATATTTGAAAACCGTTTAAGATCCTGATCTATCGCTGCACTTCCATAACGGGTATTTCCTTCGTGCATATTCAGCATATCTGTGAGCACGACACTTTCAATGATCGTATTGTCTTGTAGGTACCACTTTGCCCCAAGCCCATTGAGGGTGCCTGTTAAAGCATCCCTGGTGACTATATTTTCCACAATGTTTTCAGTAAATTGGACCTGCTTAATAGCCTGCTGTTTCAATTTAGCGGGCAGCTTTAACGCATAAATTTTATCCATAAGGTCTTCATAAGGCATATTAAACTCGTTCCAATTTTGATAGTTGTTATTTTCCTCCATCTGTCTCGGAATTTCCGTATGACTCTCCAAAATGGTCTGTCTGACTACGATGGGTCGGTAGGCTTTACGCTGCTTTTGAAGCTCATCCTCAGTCTCGGTTTCTGTAAGGCCAACACCAAAATCCCAGGTTAGCAGAGAGTCTTGCTCCTGAGGGGCATATAGTTTCAATAATAAAGATTTTATTTCTTGGGGAATTTTGGATGTGGAAAATATCCTGAACTCATCACTACCTGGAGACCTGCGGACAAAATCGCCTTGATCCAGAGTGAAAATGGACATGAACTGATATGCCAATTTGTGCAGTTCTGCATCAACCACCAAAGCTCCATACACTTTATTTGCCTGCCGTAAGTCATAAATGTCGATCTTTGCCATGCCCTTTATTTGTT
>DASSGT010000340.1:0-3947 GCA_035693345.1 Puia sp.
CCATGCTTGCATTACAAAACGTCCTGGTACCTCCTACCCAGAACCTGGCGCAACTGCTGAATACTGATACTTCATTGTCTTTTTTCAATCAGGCTGTATCGCTGGCAACACCTGTACCAGATACATTGAGTAAAACCCTTGCGACGGGAGGACCTTTCACTCTGCTTGCACCAAACAATGATGCTTTCAGAATTCTTGGATATAATTCTCCTGCTGATATCAGTTCGATCGGTCCGGATAGTTTGCGCACGCTGGTTTTAACAAGCCTGATCCCTCAAAGACTTTTCAGTTATGATGTGGTAGATAGTACGACCGTTCTTACTGTCAATGACAGCACGCTCCTCCTGACCATAACAGGACTCCAGACCACTGTCAGAGTGGTGGGCAGTCCGTATTCATCAAATTTCGTTTCCTATAATACGATGGCGATAAACGGCGTATTATTTAAAACGGATTCTTTGCTGGTCCATTAAACACATTAATTTGCTTTGATGGATCCTGAACAATCCCCATACCTTTTACATTTAGCGAGAGACAGGAAATTTGCGAAAATAATTGCAGGCAGGGAATCTTTTTCACTTTCCAAAAGGCGCGATATTTACCTGTATTTATGTTACTCCATACTAAGCCAACAATTATCTACAAAAGTTGCAGATGTAATCCGCGGACGTTTTCTAAATCTATATCCCACAAAGCCCAGCCCTGCGCAGATCCTGGCCACACCACATGAAACTTTACGATCTATTGGATTATCCGGCGCAAAAGCCAATTATGTGCATAATGTAGCGAGATTTAGTATTGAATTCGGAATGGATCAGAAGATGTTGAATAAAATGAATAATGACGAAGTGATTGAATACCTCACAAAAATAAAAGGTGTTGGCAGATGGACAGTTGAAATGTTACTCATGTTTACGCTGGGTCGTGAAGATGTATTTGCAGTAGATGATCTGGGCATACAACAGGCGATGATTGCGTTGTACAAACTTGACAAGACTGATAAAAAAAAGTTGCAGGCTGATATGTTACGGATTTCAGCCAAATGGTCCCCATACCGGAGTTATGCGTGCCTTCATTTATGGCGGCATAAGGATAAAAAACCAGATGCTGAATAAAACATATGAAAAGCAACCGGCATCCTTCTTTCCCGTATTGATTTAAAAGGCCCGCGGAAGATAGCCGTTGCCAGAAATAAATTATATTCGTATTTTCCAGCTCATTCATTCATATATTAAATAGTTTAAGATGAAAAATTTCAAAAGCTTACCGGTCGCCGCTGTTATTTTAATAATTGGAATGATCAGTTGCAGTAAGGGAAGTACTGGACCTGCCGGACCTGCGGGCCCCGCCGGACCGGACAGCGTGACATATTCGCTCTGGACTCCTTTGGCTTTAACCTATGTTGCAAAAGATACATTATTTGAACAAACCATTAATGCACCTGCCATTACAAGGGCTATACTGGATAGTGGGGTAGTTCTGAGCTATGTTAACTTCCAGGAACAAAATGGCACATATCATGTTGTTCCAACAGTTGGTCTGCCCGGAATCGGAATCTTTGAAGATTTTGCAGTGGGTCAAATCAATATAGAGTCCATACAGGATTATAGCACTTTACCATATCGTTATGTAGTGATACCCGGATCGCTGAAGGCAGGTAACAGTGCCTCGGCACAAAAAGTAAAAGGATATACAATAGAGGAATTGAAAGCTATGCCGTACGAACAGGTTCAACTGGTGCTTGGAAACTGATGGAAAGCTGAACTTTTCAGCCTGATATTTTATTTTTTGACACCTACTGAAATAACAGATACGCCTATAACAGGAGTAATAAACCAATCCAGGATTCTGAATACAGGAACCAGTTGATTAAATATATTTAGTTTGGAAGATGTTATGGCTTTATCATGAAAGACTGATCCGGAAAGCCACCATCCCATGATACCTGCGGCGTTAAAGTAGCGGCAATAGCTGATTTCAAAACCAGCAGTTCTGATTAGACTTTTCAAACCGGTTTTTGAATATCGTTTATAATGACCCAGTTCTCTGTCCAGCGAATTGTATAATGAGTGTATGGCTGGTACCAGAATGACCAGTTTACCATTTCTGCGCAAAAGCGATTTTGCATTTTGAATAGCCAGCCCATCATTTTCGATATGTTCTATTACATTCAAAGCAAAAACAGTATCAAACTGTTCAAGTATATCAGCATATTTTATTTTAAAATCCGTTACCGACAAATCCAATTCATAAACATGCTGAAAATGTAAATCTCTTCCGAATTTTTTTTGAAGCAACTGACAATATTCAGGACGAAGATCGCTGAGTGAAACATCGTTATGATCTCTTAATAAATGGTCAGAAATATTTCCAATACCGCTACCTATCTCAAATATTCGTCCGGAAGCGAACTTCTTGATTTTGTCATAAAGCCATTGATTAATCGCCGAGTTTCTGGAGAAGATTTCCAGGGTTTCAAAACCGACCGGATCTGAGTGTGTCCCGTTAATCATTAGCGGAACAAATTATATTTCAGAATACAATAGATCGCATGCATACCATCTCTCCATCCAATTTTTTTCCCATCCTGATAAGTTCGTCCATAATATGAAATCCCCACTTCATAAATGCGTATATCCGGTATGCGGGATAGTTTGGCGGTGACTTCAGGTTCAAAGCCAAATCGTTTTTCTTTTAGTACAATGTTTCGTAAAATCTGTGTCCTGCATATTTTATAGCCCGTTTCCATATCAGTCAGGTTCAGATTTGTAAATAAATTACTCAACCTGGTTAGGATTTTATTTCCGATAGAATGCCAGTAAAAAAGAATCCGGTGCGGGTTTCCTCCTATAAATCGTGAACCATAAACGACATCAGCAGCTCCTTTCAAAATGGGCTTGAGCAGTTCATTATATTCTTCCGGATCATATTCGAGATCTGCATCCTGAATAATCAGGAATTCCCCATTCGCTTTTTCAATGCCGGTATGTATTGCAGCCCCCTTCCCCATATTATTTGCATGCTTATAATAATGAAGGGTCAAATCGGGGTGTCTGGCTTTATAATCAAGAAATGCTTCTTCTGTTCGATCTGTTGAACAATCATTCACCAATATGACTTCTTTTTGCAGATTGTCGACCAGACTGACCGCATAAATCCGATCCAGAATAGCATGAATTGTCTTTTCTTCATTATAAGCTGGTATGATAATCGTAAGGGTATTAAAAGAATCCATGGTCTGACAAGTGATGTTTATAAGCGATTCGGGGTGCGGATTTTAAGATACCTGCAAGATGATTATCAGCGATGGCATGCTATTTATATAATATTCAATGAATTGAGTTACTAAAATAACCTATCCGCAGATATAATACAAACTCGTATAAATATAATTTTATACCTGAAAAGGATGTTATACATTTGTATTCAATGTTTAAACTTTAAAATATAAATATGAAAAAGATCCTGTTCTTCAGCTTAGTGGGAATTACGACATTGCTATTTGCATTTGTTCCTTCTATCCATCCGACAACTTCCATCCCATCGTCTTTCGTGCAGGCCGGGACCTGGACAGTAGACAAGCCGCACACCAATGTTAAATTTTCCGTGGCCCATCTGGTGATATCAGATGTAGATGGAAATTTTAAATCATTTGATGGTACGATGGTGTCATCCAAACCTGACTTTTCTGACGCAAAAATTACATTCACGGCAGATGTCAATTCGATCAACACTGATAATGAAATGCGTGATAATCACCTGAAGAGTGACGATTTCTTTAACGCTGCAAAATTTCCTCAAATAAAATTTGTAAGCACTTCATTTACTCCCCTGGGCAATAACAAGTATAAACTGGTTGGAGACCTGACTATCCGGGATGTAACCAAATCAGTAACTTTCGATGTAAACTATGGCGGAACTGTAGTTGCCATGGGCGGTACACATGC
>DASSGT010000341.1:0-3341 GCA_035693345.1 Puia sp.
CTCACATGGATGGATGCCCGCGTTGACAACCGGGTCATTACTCCGCGCATGGGAAAGCCTGTGGAGATCGAAGCATTGTGGTATAATGCACTAAAAATTTTCGAGACGCTTCTTACTATGAATGGTGAAACCGAACAGGCAGGTGAAATCGCCGGCAAAGCGGAACTGGCAAAAAAAAGTTTTGATGAAAAATTCTGGTATCCGGAAGGCAGTTATCTGGCAGATGTCATTGATCCTGACGGCAACCCCGATTATCGTATCAGACCCAATCAGGTATTTGCATTGAGTTTGCCATTTCATCTGACAGACGGCGAAAAAGCGAGATCTGTCATAAATATTATTCGTTCAAAATTATATACACCCGTTGGCTTACGATCCTTATCTCCGGACGATCCGGAATACAAAGGGCATTATGGCGGAAATACTTTGTTGCGTGACTCCGCTTATCATCAGGGAACCGTATGGAGCTGGCTGCTGGGGCCTTTTATTGAAGCAGGTATGAAGACGGAAGGTGAAACCTTCAAAAGGGAAGCATTTGAAATGATTGTTCAAATGGCGAATCATCTGAATGAAGCTTGCATCGGTACCGTATCCGAAATATTCGATGGCGACGCGCCTCATCATCCGCGGGGTTGTGTAGCACAGGCCTGGAGTGTCGCTGAGATCCTGCGTGTCGCAAAAAAATATTTTTTATTTGTTGACGGTTGACCCGCTTTCGCTAAAGCTTCAGCGGGCAAAGCGGTTGATGGTTTTTCGATGATCTCCGCATTCAGCGGGGCAGGCGTTGATTGATGACCGTTGACCCCCGCATTCAGCGGGGCAGGCGTTGATCGATGACCGATGACCGTTGTTTGCATTTGTTTTAGAAGCTTCAGGCGTTGTTATAAATCTTCAATACAGTTTCACGCAATGCACTCGATTTATCAGAAACCAGGAACTCTAGTGTTTCGGCAATTTCGCTGGGCTTTACCCAGATATCGTGATTGACATCCGGCATTTCTTTGCGATTCAAAGGTGTATCCAGTGTACTGGGGACCACTACCGAAATGGAAACACTTTTCCCTCTGGCCGCCTCGTTGAGATATTCAGCCAGCTTAAACAGTAGCGACTTGCTAAGACCATATGCTATGAGATCTTTACCCTGTGCAGGATTCAATGCCGGCCTCGCACCGATAAAGACGATATTTCCTTTTTTATTGTTCATCATGTGACCGAAAAGCGGTTTCGTTACATAGAAAGCCGTCTCAAAGTTTAAAGATATTTGTTTGTGTAGATCGTCGCCTGTGGTGTTATCTATACCGCCCATGGCAAATCCACCGACAAGCAATAAAGCGGCGTCAATCACCCGATATTTCTGTATTATGTTTTCGACAAAAGACGCAGTTTCTTTTTCGTCCGTGAGATTCACCACCGAAATTTCAAGGTTAGGGTGAGGGACGAAATCTTTTCTCGAATTTTCTTTTGCGATGGTTGCAATCACCCGGTAATCCTTATCAATGAACTCTTTTGTCACAGCGGTGCCCAGATTGCCGTTGGCTCCGGTGATAATCACTGTTTTCATATTTTTATTTTTTCTTTCCGGCCCATTGAATGGCATTTAGTATCAGCTGATCTTCCATCGGGCTGGTACCGAGTGTTTGCGACAGGCTTTTAACGGTGCTGTTTTTATAATCCATATCGTTGTGTCCCATGTTAAAATACACCATCCGATAGTTTTTGTTCGTCCATACAACCGGATAAAAACCACTATGCCAGATCTCATATAATTTCGGTCCAGTTCCCAAAGGAAAACTGGTACTATCGATGGCCAGTAAAATATCAAAATCCTTATTGGTTCGCAGATCGTTTTGCCAGCGATACCACTCGCTTGCGGAAGAACGAAAAGTGTCAGGCAAATTTTGGGTAACCGGATGAGATTTGTCCATCACACGCAAAACGGCCGGAGTCGGGCGCCAGGTATTGCTCACATATGAACCGACCCCAAGAAATTCATTGTGATACCAATCCCAGTTTTGGGGATAGAGAGAATGGTTCAGTGCAAAGCCTGCAAAATGAAAGCCCAGCCAGCCACCACCATTCTTCATATATTCTTCAAATGCTTTTCTTTGATCCGGATCTTCCGGACGTGTATCCAGGAAAATCACTACCTGGTATTTGGAAAGAAATCCGGCGTTTAAATTACTCCAGTTATTTGTTGAATCATAAGTAAAATGATTTGCTGCGGCCTGTAGGGGAAACCACTTGTTCGCTTCGTGTACAAAGCTAATATGGGCTGAATCCTGTTTTGCTGTATAAAAGGCAATGACTTTTATAGGCTGCGTATTATCCTGGGCGACGGATGAAGTGGGAAAAAGACAGACCAGGAGGAGGCTGGTAAATACGAATAATAAAATTCTGTTTTTCATGTATTCAGGGTTTGTAAAAATCTACCTGAAAGTTAACAACAGTTTTTAAACGGATGGTTGTTTTCTTCCGCCGATATTGGGAAGAAAGCCCGTCAGTAAACCGATGAGCGGCAGAAATGCACAGACCTGATAAACATAAATAATTCCTTTATGATCTGCCAGTATCCCCAGCATAGCAGAACCCAGCCCTCCCATACCAAATGCAAATCCAAAAAAGAGTCCGGATATCATACCTACGTTTCCCGGAAGTAACTCCTGCGCATATACGAGAATCGCGGAAAAAGCAGAGGCCAGAATGACTCCGATCGGAACGGTTAGGACAGCCGTCCAGAAAAGATTTGCATGTGGCAATAATAAGGTGAAAGGAGCTACACCCAGGATCGAAAACCAGATCACATACTTCCTCCCAAAACGATCACCCAGCGGACCACCCAGCAAAGTACCGGCTGCGACAGAAAATGTAAAAATGAACAGGAATATCTGCGCATGCTGTACAGATACCCCGAATTTTTCGATCATATAAAAAGTCAGATAGCTGACCATAGAAGCCAGATAGAAATATTTTGAAAAAATCAGGACGATCAATATGAGGATTGACCAAAATATTTTTGTCTTTGAAAAAACGGGATGATTTGCCCCCTTTGTTTTTGATTTTAATTTTAAAGTATTGAGATGCGACTGATACCAGCGCCCGACAAAAATCAGGATTCCGATGGCGGTCAAAGGCAGCACAGCAAAAAGACCAATACTGCCCTGGCCCAAGGGAACGATGATCAGGGCTGCCATCAGAGGACCCAATGCAGAACCTGCATTTCCTCCAACCTGGAAAATGGATTGTGCCAGTCCTCTTTTTCCTCCGGAAGCCATGTAGGCAACTTTGGATGCCTCGGGATGAAATACTGAAGAACCAATTCCTATCAGCGCTACAGAAAAAAG
>DASSGT010000342.1:0-2786 GCA_035693345.1 Puia sp.
AGCTTGATTTTGGTGATATTCGGCTGATCAATGCCTATTTCCCTTCCGGTACTTCCGGTGAAATCAGGCAGGGATTTAAGTATCAGTGGCTGGATGAATTTTATATTTATCTGGAAGACCTGAAGAAAAAATATCCGCGTCTTATTCTATGCGGAGATTACAATATTGCACATAAGGAAATTGATATTCATGATCCAAAAGGAAATAAAAACTCGTCGGGATTTCTGCCTGCCGAAAGAGCCTGGATGGATAAATTTCTGGAAGGTGGTTGGACAGACAGTTTTCGGACAAAACATCCAGAGCCACATCGGTACAGCTGGTGGAGCCAGCGTTTTCCTTCCGTCAGATTGAATAATAAAGGCTGGAGAATCGATTATATCAATGTGACCAATAACCTGGCAGGCAGAATACTAAACGCTGATATTTATCCGGACATAAAACATAGCGATCATTGTCCCGTATACCTCGAGATGAAGACAAAATAATTTGCCTGTGCGTTTATTGTGGAAAAGAATAAAAAGGATTCCTGTGATGGAAAAAATTTTGTACATTCCTCTGGAAGCCTGTACCGGCGTGGCTTTGAACCGATAAGCTGAAATCCTGCACCAGTAAGCTTTTCCCCCGTTCTATGAGCGTTAATCATTAATAATTGATCATTCATAACTTCCTGAAACCCTTATCGGGACTGATTTTTACCTATCTAACGGCTCATTAAAAATTTTGATGGGAATTAAAAGCAGCTATATTTGCCGGTACAAATATTTTCACTATGAACAAAGCTGAATTAATTACTAAAATTGCCGATGATGCAGGCATTACAAAAACACAAGCTAATGAAACACTGAATTCATTTGTTGAAGCGGTTGCTAAAACACTGAAAGGCGGTGGAAAAGTTACGCTGGTTGGTTTTGGTACATTCTCTGTTTCAAAAAGAGCAGCCCGTAATGGTCGTAATCCACAGACTGGTGCTGTGATAAAAATCAAGGCTAAAAAAGTAGCAAAGTTTAAAGCGGGTAAGGAATTGTCTGCCAAATTATAATTGCTGGCTTTATCAAATCCTTAAAGAGCTCCGGTTAACTGATTATTAATTAGCCGGAGCTTTTAATTTTCCGGATATTTGCACACTTAAATATTTAATATGGGTAAGGGAGATAAAAAAACAAAAAAGGGTAAAATTTTCAAAGGGTCATTTGGTAAAAGCAGACCCAAGAATGAAAAGAAGGTCACACCGGTGAAGAAGAAAGACTAAACAAGTGTGGAAGACTGGAAGACTGGATCACATTCACACTTACTGTCAACTGTCAACCTTCAACCGTCAACTGTCAACCGTTATTAGTTAGGGAGCAAGCCTTTCAATAAGCCATCCGCCATTTTCCTGCAAAGAATATTGCAAACGGTCGTGCAGACGGTTTGGCCTGCCCTGCCAGAATTCAATGGTTACAGGCCTTACCATATATCCGCCCCAGTGAGCGGGTCTGGGAATATTGTTATCGGTGAATCTTGATTGATATAGATTCACCTGCTCATCGAGCCATTCACCACCTTTAATCACTTCACTTTGAGGGGAGGCCCATGCCCCTATCCTGCTACCTGGCGGCCGGGAGTTGAAATAAGCATCGCTGTCTTCCTTACTGAGTTTTTCTACCAGCCCTGTGATTCTTACCTGTCTTTCGAGTTCCTTCCAGAAAAAAACCAGACAGGCCCTGGGGTTTTCAAGAAGTTGTTTACCCTTGAAGCTTTCATAGTTGGTATAAAACTGAAATCCCTTTTTATTAAACCCCTTTAATAAAACGATCCTGGCCGATGGCAGACCATCTGCAGATGAAGTCGCAAGAGTCATTGCATTGACTTCCAGAAGTTCACTTTTTATGGCGTCCATCCACCATTCTTCAAATTGCTTTATGGGATCTTCTGCAACCTCTGCTTCAATTAATCGATGAAGTGTATATTCTTTTCTTATTTCCGAGATCCGGCTCATTGCACAAAAATACGAAGGAAGTGTAAAAGTATAGGAGTATAAGAGTATAGGAGTGATGTTTTTTGGCGAGAGCCAACTAACAACTAACAACTAACAATTAACAACTAACCATTTAAATGATCGGTTTATTCGAAGAGGGACTTGTGGGTGGATCTTTTGGAAATGTTCTTGACAGTATTGATTCCATTTCGCTGATGCGCCGCAGCTGACTTTCCATTTTTTTATGTTGCTCAGTGGCTTCCTGCAGATCGCGGTTTAATTCCTCAAGGAATAACATTTTCTTCTGGTATTGCTGACGCTGGAAAGTGGCCTCTTTTAATTTGTCTTCAGTATCTGCCAGGATGCGGCTCAGGCGCTGGTTTTCTTCGAACAGTGAAATTTGCTTCCCCTTGACTTCATCAAATTCCCTGCTGAGTTTGAAATATGATTCCTGCAACTGGTCGTACTCGATGCGTTTGCTATGCGGCTGATCCAGATACTGCTCCAGCTTTCTTAACTTATCCTGCATCTGTGTAAAATCTGCATAGGCCTTGTCCATTCTTTCATTCATTTCCAAAACGAGCCTTTGTTCCTGCATGATCCGGTTAATCTCCAAATCTTTATCGGCAATTTGTCTTTGCAGAGTAGAAATCTGATCAGTCAATACGGCATTTTTTTGCTGAAGATCCTGGTACTTTTTTTCGGATTCCTTCAACAGTTGTATCTGCTGCAGTAATTTGTTAATGTGCTGATTGTACTGATAAAGATTTTCCTGTGCGGTTTTGAGTTGTATCAAATAATCTTCAGCAACTGTCGGTGGTTTGACCAG
>DASSGT010000343.1:0-3477 GCA_035693345.1 Puia sp.
TTTGTTCGTTCGGTTCCGGTATGGATAAAAGAAAAGTTATACATCAGAAGATTGTTGAGTAAGGAATTTAAGAGATTAAATAAAAAACAGGTCACCCTGTTGTTTCCCGAACATCATTTGTCCCACGCTTGCAGCGCATTCTATCCATCACCATTTGATGAGGCCGCTATACTGACGATTGACGGAGTGGGGGAATGGGCAACGGCGAGTATCTGTGTAGCTAAGGCCGGAGAAATCAAAGTATGCAAAGAACTCAGGTTCCCCCATTCGCTGGGGCTTTTTTATTCTGCCTTCACATACTACCTGGGATTTGAAGTAAATAGCGGGGAATATAAACTGATGGGACTGGCCCCATATGGAGATACTGAATCGGAGCAAACGAAGACGTTTAAACAAAAAATTCTTTCGGAAATTATTGACATCAGGGAAGACGGATCCATCCTTCTGAATATGGATTATTTTCTCTTTACAAAAAAAATAAAGATGACGGATGACGGAAGGCTTTCCTCCCTGCTGGGTTTGGCCAGGCGGGTACCCGGGTCGGCAATTACACAGGATCATAAAAATCTGGCGCTGGCAGTACAGGAAATAACAGAATCCGTGGTGTTAGCACTGGCGCACACAGCAAAAAATATCACCCAATGCAAAAATCTGGTCATGGCCGGAGGTGTGGCGCTGAACTGTA
The DNA here is from genome assembly GCA_035693345.1 of Puia sp. GTDB lineage: Bacteria > Bacteroidota > Bacteroidia > Chitinophagales > Chitinophagaceae > Puia. The sequence continues at coordinate 686 of DASSGT010000343.1, forward strand.
CCGCAAACAGTAAGTTGCTCCAGTCCGGAATTTTTGAAAATATCTGGATACAACCCGCCGCCGGTGACGCAGGAGGTGCGCTGGGTGCAGCTTACGCAGCCTGGCATATCTGGTTTAAGAAAGATAAAAAAATATCCTCGGAATTTGATTCCATGAAAGGGGCCCATTTGGGACCGGATTATACTGACAAAGAAATACAGCAGACGCTTAAAAAGCAGGCAGCTTCCTATCGTTATTATGATGACTTTCATAGGCTGTGCGTTACCGTTAGTCAGTTGATCGCAGATGGTTGTGTGATTGGCTGGTTCCAGGACAGGATGGAATTCGGTCCCCGTGCACTGGGAAACAGGAGCATTCTGGCAGACCCCGGAAACCCGGACATGCAGCAGATCCTGAATATGAAAATAAAATTCAGGGAAGGGTTCAGGCCCTTTGCACCGGCCGTTCTGGCTGAAGATGCCGCTCAATATTTTATTCCCGCAAATCCCTCGCCTTATATGCTTTTTGTCTCAGAAGTTAAGGAGGAATATCGCAGGACATTTCCGGCGATCACTCATGTTGATGATTCGTCGAGAATCCAGACCGTAACAAAAAAAGATAATCCGAAATTCAGGGATCTTCTCAATGAATATAAAAAAATCACCGGCCATGGGATGCTCATCAACACTTCATTTAATGTGAAGGACGAACCCATCGTGTGCACCCCTGAAGATGCCTGGCGGTGTTTTATGAAATGCGGGATGGATTTTCTGGTAATCGGGAATTATCTGATAGACAAAAAACAACAATACACAAACGCGGATTAAAATATCACTCATATAGTCCGACAAATCCATAGTGATTGTTGAGTTTATTTTGAAAGCATCAGGGCATGCATATAACTAAAGCCTTTTACGCCACCGGGGTAATATAAATGTCCTCTTTTTGCAAATATCTGCGAAATTGCATAATATTGCAAACAATCTTCTTATCGGATTCATTAATAATTCATCATGAAAATGCAGGTAAACATTTTTAGCATTTGTATAGCCGTGTTTTGTGTATTCCTCATGTCAGCATGCTCAGGTCGTTCTGAACAGCACAATACCATTTCAGATCAGGAAAAGAAGGATGGATGGACCCTCCTTTTTGATGGAAAGACCCTGAATGGATGGCATCTGTTTAACAGGGGCGATATTCCTTCTGCCTGGTCTGTGGACAGCGGTAACGTTATATGCAACCCGCACGCTAAAAATATAAAACACGGAGATCTCGTGACAGATAGCATGTATGAAAATTTTGATATGATATTCGAATGGAAAATTTCACATGCCGGTAATAGTGGTGTGTTTATAAACGTACAGGAAAGACCCGATCTGGGCACTACTTTTTCTACCGGTCCGGAATACCAGTTACTCGATGACAGAAATGTAGAGCCTGACTATCTGAAGGATTCCTCACATAAAGCCGCTGCCATCTTCGGGATCATCTCCAATACAAGCAAGACCATTCCAAATTCCGGTGAATGGAACCAGTCACGTATTCAACAGCAGAATGGCAAGCTTACGTTCTGGCTGAATGGAGTGCAAACTGTTCAGGTGGATTTGAAAAGCGATGAATGGAAAAAATCAATAGCTACAAGTTCGATGAGTAAGTACCCTGAATTTGGAAAATATTTCAAAGGACATATTGCCCTTCAGGACTGGACAAATGGCGTTTCATTCAGAGACATAAAGATTAAAAAGCTTTAAATAATTATCAATTATTAATTATGTTTCGGATAAAATTCAATTCATGTTGAAATACCTGAACACCACAAACCTATTCATTTTCGCAGCTGTACTATTATTATTTTCCTGTGGCCAAGCGGCGGATAATAAAAAAGATTCCAAAGGAAATGAAACAACTGAAGAGAGGGAAATATCCGTTCCCGGTATTGAGAAGCTTGAATTTACAGATGTCATTCAATTGAAGGCAAATGAGAATATGCGCTTTGATAAAGAGCTGTTCAGGGTCAGGGCCGGAAAAAAAATCAGTCTCATTTTTAAAAATACAGGTGCGAAATCCACTACGTCAATGGCTCACAACGTTGTGATCTTAGGGAGCGGTGTCGATATGGCTGATTTTGCGGAGATTGCACGCAATGCAAAAGCTGAACAATATGTTCCGGCCTCTTTAGACTCATTAATCGTCGCGCATACCAGACTGGTAGATGCCGGGGACTCTGATGAGATAGAGTTTAAAATTGTTAAGCCGGGAGTTTATGATTTTATATGCAGTTTTCCTGGTCATTGGGGAACGATGCAGGGAAAAATCGTCGCACAATAGTTTTAAATTTAACCGGATTACATCATGAAAATCGAACATCTCGGTCTCTGGGTACAGGATTTGGAACTCATGAGAAGTTTTTACCTGAAATATTTCGATGCGGGTTCGGGAGAGAAATATGTGAATCCGAAAACACAGTTTCAGGCTTATTTTATTTTTTTCGGGAAAGGTAAAACAAGACTGGAGTTAATGATGCGACCGGATATACAGTCTGACAGCAACAGGCGCGGATTTAATATGGGCATCGCGCATTTCGCCATATCTCTTGGGGGTAGGGATAAAGTGAATGCACTGACAGAGCGTTTAAGAAATGACAACTTTATCATTTTTAGCGAACCGAGAACAACGGGAGATGGTTATTATGAAGCGGTTGTTTTGGATCCTGAGGGAAATTATCTGGAAATTTCAGCCTGATCAATGAACCATATCAATACCATCATATTTGACTTCGGAGGCGTTTTGATAGACTGGAATCCGAGACATAT
>DASSGT010000344.1:0-16347 GCA_035693345.1 Puia sp.
TTCAGTTATGACCGAAGAAAGCAAGAGACTGCAAGATCCGGCCTGGAGAAACTGGGGACCGTATCTCAGTGAACGTCAATGGGGGACTGTTCGTGAAGATTATAGTGCCGACGGATCTGCCTGGGACGCTACTTCCCATGAAATGGCCCGCAGTAAGGCCTGGCGCTGGGGAGAAGATGGTCTGGGCGGACTGGGTGATTCTAAATTACAACTATGCATCGCCGTTAGTCTTTGGAATGAACGGGATCCGATCTTAAAAGAAAGATATTTCGGATTGACGGGAAACCAGGGTAATCACGGGGAGGATGTCAAAGAATTATATTATTTCCTGGATGCAACGCCCAGCCATTCCTATCTGAAGATGTTGTATAAATATCCGCAGGCGGCATTCCCATATGAACAGTTGCTGGCTGAAAATGGACTTCGGACTAAAAAAGATCCTGAATATGAAATTCAGGACACAGGTATATTCAATGAGAATAAATATTTTGATGTTTTTATAGAATATGCAAAATATTCACCGGAAGATATCCTGCTGAAGATCACGGTATTTAACCGTGGTCCGGAAGCCGCTCCCCTGCATGTCTTACCAAATATCTGGTTTCGGAATAACTGGAGCCTGGGATATGAACATCCGAAGCCCGGGATGGAAAGGGAGACAGACAATAGCATCATCCTTCAACATGAAGCCCTTGGCCGTCGCAGGTTCTATGCTGAAAATCCGGCGGAAGTCCTTTTTTGCGATAATGAAACCAACGACCAAAAATGCTACCTGGTTCCCAATAAAGAAGATTGCTACTATAAGGACGGTATCAATAATTATATACTGCATGGTAAGGCCACTGTGAACCCGGGCCAGAGCGGTACAAAAGGGGCGTTTCATTTTAAGAAAACTATTGAAGCGGGTGCGTCAGAAATATTTCGGTTACGCATGAGCGTTTCAGAGATCAACATTCCATTTGAGGAATTTGATAAAATATTTGCTACACGGGTAGAGGAAGCAAATGCTTTTTATGCGGAGAAACAGGCCAACCTATCTACAGATGAATTAAAATCCATTCAACGCCAGGCATATGCCGGTATGGTCTGGTGCAAACAATTGTATTATTATAATGTGGAGAAATGGATTACCGGAGACCCTGCTTTTCCGCCACCACCGCCCCAACGAAAAAACGGAAGGAACCATCAGTGGCGGCAGCTGAATAGTTCCGATATCATGTCTATGCCCGACAGCTGGGAATACCCCTGGTTTGCAGCCTGGGACCTGGCATTTCATTGTATTTGTTTTGCAGATCTGGATGCTGGTTTTGCGAAACACCAGCTGACGCTGCTCACACATGAATGGTTTATGCATCCGAATGGACAGCTTCCTGCTTATGAATGGGCCTTTTCGGACGTAAATCCACCGGTGCATGCTTGGGCAACCTGGAAAGTATACAGTATCGATAAAACAGCTACGGGTACGGGCGATCTGAAATTTCTGGAAACGATCTTTCTAAAACTGCTCATGAATTTTACCTGGTGGGTCAACAGAAAAGATGAACAGGGCAATAATATTTTTGAAGGTGGGTTTCTGGGTATGGATAATATCGGGCTCTTCGACAGGAATACGCCATTACCGGACGGGTCCATTCTGGAACAATCAGATTCGACCAGCTGGATGTGTATGTACTCACTGAATATGATGCGTATCGCATTGGAACTCGCTAAAACAAATGATGTCTATCAGGACATGGCCACGAAATTCTTTGAACATTTTCTGTATATCGCCCATGCTATGTTCGCAGGCGGTGACCAGGATACGGGCCTTTGGGATGACGTGGATGAATTTTATTATGATGCCATCCAGAAAACAGATGGAAAATTCCTGAAATTAAAGATTCGGTCGATGGTTGGACTGATCCCGTTACTGGCCGTTGAAATTCTGGATGATGATTTGTTAAAAGATCGGAAAGAATTTTCCGAACGGTTATACTGGTTTCTGAACAACAGACCGGAACTCGCGAAACTGGTTTCAAAATGGGGTGAAAAAGGAAAGGATGAGAAACATCTGTTGTCACTACTGCGCGGGCATCGAATGAAACGAATCCTGTACAGGATGCTCGATGAAAGTGAATTTTTGAGTGACCACGGTTTGCGTGCCCTTTCGAAATATCACGAAGCGAACCCATACGTATTGCAAATGGAAGGTATATGGTTCTCTGTGAAATATACTCCCGGTGAATCGGATAATGGAGTATTCGGCGGAAATTCCAATTGGCGGGGCCCTGTTTGGATGCAGATGAATTATCTGATCATCGATGCACTGAAAAGGTTTCATGATTATTATGGCGATGATTTCCGGATCGAATATCCTACTCATTCCGGCAATCTTTTTTGTCTGAAGGAAATCGCAGACAAGCTGTCCGAAAGGGTCATCAATTTATTTACCCGGGACTCAAATGGTAACCGGCCCGTGTATGGTGATCAGCCTCTTTTTCAAAAAAATCCGGAGTTTAAAGACTATATACAGTTTTTTGAGTATTTCCATGGAGATACCGGTAAGGGCCTGGGTGCCTCTCATCAAACAGGTTGGACAGGCCTGGTTGCACGCCTTTTGACAGTCAGATAGGTCTTTATTAAACTATCTTTGCTGCCCGAATAAATTAAAGTGGAAAAAAGCAATTTTGTAGATCAGATCCGGGTTTTTTGCAGAAGCGGACATGGCGGAGCCGGCAGTAAGCATTTTATGCGCACCAAATACAATGCCCTCGCAGGACCCGATGGCGGTGATGGAGGACGTGGCGGTCATATTATTCTTCGTGGAAATAAAAATACCTGGACCCTCCTTTCTCTCCGATATTATAAAAATGTACTGGCTGAAGACGGTGAGGCCGGAAGCGGTAACAATTCCAGCGGTCGATTTGGAAAGGATATTTATATTGACGTTCCGTTGGGTACGATTGCCAGAGATGAAGTTACCGGATCGGTTGAAGGAGAAATACTGGAAGACGGTCAGGAGATTATATGGCTGAAGGGTGGTCGCGGTGGTCTGGGCAATGCTCGTTTTGCCACACCCACTAATCAGGCTCCAGAACACTCGCAACCGGGAGAGGAAGGAGTAGAAGGATGGAAAGTGCTGGAACTAAAAGTGCTGGCCGATGTGGGGCTCGTGGGACTTCCGAATGCCGGGAAGTCAACCCTGCTTTCTGTAATGACTGCGGCAACGCCGAAAATTGCGGATTATGCTTTTACGACACTGACTCCCCAGCTTGGCATGGTGGAATACCGTGATGGAAAAAGTTTTTGTATTGCCGATCTGCCGGGAATTATCGAAGGTGCGGCAGAAGGAAAAGGACTCGGTCACCGGTTTTTACGCCATATCGAGAGGAATGTAGCGCTTTTGTTTATGATTCCGGCAGACAGTCCGGACCATCGCAAAGAATTTGAGATCCTCCGAAATGAACTGGAGCAGTATAATCCGGAATTGCTGGATAAACGTTTTGTAATTGCGATCAGCAAATCTGATCTGCTCGATGAAGAATTGATTGTTGAAATCAGAAAAGAATTGCCCGCCCGTATTCCGAATATTTTTATTTCTTCTGCAACACATAAAGGAATCCAGGCATTGAAGGATTTGTTATGGTCCATTATGAATGAAGACGACAAAAAATAAATTCCATGAATTGCATCGCGATGATTCCTGCCAGATATGCTTCAACCCGTTTTCCTGCGAAACTCATGCAATTGCTGGGAAAGAAAACCGTCATCCGTCATACGTACGACAACACAGTAAAAACTGGTCTTTTTGATAAAGTGATTGTGGTTACAGACAGTCCGGTCATTTTCGACGAAATAAAATCAAACGGTGGTGATGTGATGATGAGTATTAAAAACCATGAAAGTGGCAGCGACCGTATCGCGGAAGCTGTGGAAAATCTGAATACGGATATTGTTGTAAATGTTCAGGGTGATGAACCATTTGTCCAGAAAGCTCCTCTCGAAAAATTACTGGATGTTTTCAGGCACGACCATCATGTTCAGGTGGCTTCTCTGATGCAGGTGATTAAAAACAAAAAAAATATTCAGGATCCTAACTTTGTCAAGGTTGCCGTCGACCTTCAGATGAATGCGTTGTTCTTTAGCCGGAGTGTGATCCCTTATCCGCGGGACCAGTCTATTTCTATTCCTTACTATGAACACATTGGTGTATATGCATTTAAAAAACAGGCCCTGATGAATTTTACCCGGTGGCCCGTGACAGCCCTGGAGGCAGCGGAAAAAATCGAATGTCTTCGATATCTTGAGCATGGTATACCTTTAAAAATGGTACTGACTGAATATATGGGTATTGAAATAGATACTCCCGAGGACCTGAAACTGGCGATTCAAAAACTGGGCTGATCAAGAAGAAAAATTAAACGACGCTATATGAAACAAACCATGTGGGGCATCGACCTGGGTGGAACAAAGGTTGAAGGCATCATCCTGAGAGGAGATAAAGAACCGGAAACTCTGATCAGAACCCGTGTTGATACTGAAGCGGCTAAGGGATACGACCATGTGATCGGTCAAATTGAAAAACTGGTCATCAAGATGAAAGCGGAATCGGGCCTTCAGCCAACGAACATAGGATTTGGCACACCGGGAATCCTCGATCCCATTTCACATACCTTAAAAAATTCGAATACTACCATATTAAATCACCAGCCTTTAAAAAAGGATCTGGAAGAAAGATTGCAACTGCCCGTGATTCTGGCCAATGATGCAAATTGTTTTGCCTTGGCAGAAGCTACCTGGGGTGTTGTGAAAAAAAAGACACCAAACGCGCGCGTGGTATTTGGAATCATCCTGGGTACCGGGGTTGGTGGTGGACTTGTTATCGATGGTAAAATCTGGGAAGGTCATCACGGAATTGCCGGAGAATGGGGACATAATTTTCTGGATGAATCGGGTGGCCCCTGTTACTGCGGTAAAGTGGGATGTGTTGAAAAATTAATTTCAGGCCCTTCTTTGCAGAGATTTTATGAATCCATAGCGGGAACAAAAAAGAGTCTGAAAGAAATCGTCATGCAAAAGGAAACCGATCCATATGCCCGTCATACACTGGACCGGCTCACTCATTTTTTTGGGAAAGCGGTCTCTTCTATAACGAATATGCTGGATCCGGATATTATTGTAGTCGGTGGTGGTGTAGGAAATATTGAAGAAATCTATACTGAAGGAGTTGAGTCCTTAAAACATTTTATTTTTAATAATTATTGTACTGTGCCGGTAGTCAGACCTGAATTGGGTGACAGTGCGGGAGTATTTGGTGCGGCTGCACTGACACACAAGAGCTAAGGCAAAGGCTAAGGCTTATGGGTGAATGAGAAAAAAGTTTGATAAAAGAAATGCTAATTCGAAGAAATTATTTAAAGAAGCCTTAGGCCTTAGCCTTGGGCCTTAATCTTAAAATATGAAGTTCAGAAATTTCAAAATGGTCAGCTTTGTCGTTTACGGGCGGGGAAGTTTCAATCAGCTCGACGAAATACTGACTCCCCATAGAAAAGACAACGCTCCGATGATCTTTTTGCTGGATCATTTTTTCGAGAATAAATCCCTGGCGGGCAGGATCCCGGTTCGCGGCAAAGACAAAATCATATTTGCTGATGTTACCCACGAACCCAAGACCAAACAGGTTGATGCTTTAGCCAATCAGTTGAAAGAGGAATTCGGTTCCGTCAGTGGCATCATTGGGATCGGAGGCGGTTCGGTGATGGATTTAGCCAAAGCTGTTTCACTGATGATGAATAATCCGGGATCCTCTGCTGATTATCAGGGATGGGATCTCGTGAAAAATCCGGGCGTTTATAAAGCGGGCATTCCTACATTAAGTGGCACAGGAGCTGAAGTTTCCAGAACAACCGTACTTACAGGACCTACAAGAAAACTCGGAATGAATTCTGATTTTACACCTTTCGATCAGATCGTTCTTGACCCGGAGCTTACGGCCAATGCGCCGGTAAATCAAAGATTTTATACCGGAATGGACTGTTATATACATTGTATCGAAAGTTTAACCGGCACTTTCCTCAATGAATTCAGTAAATCCTATGGCGAAAAAGCATTGAATCTCTGTCAGGAAGTATTTCTTGGTGACGGAGTATGGGGACCGGAACAGGATGACAAGTTGATGATGGCATCTTATGCCGGGGGTATGAGTATCGCCTATTCACAGGTTGGTGTGGCACATGCTGTGAGTTATGGACTGGGATATCTGCTGGGAACCAAACACGGAATCGGAAATTGTATTGTATTCGATAAACTGGAGGAATACTATCCCGCCGGCGTAAAAGAATTCAAGCAAATGGTGAAGAAAAATAAAATTGAAATACCGCAACACATTACAAAGGGTCTGAGTGACGAACAATTTGATACTATGATTAATGTTTCACTCGGCATGAAACCCTTGTGGGAAAACGCACTGGGACCTAACTGGGCGAACATAATGACCAAAGAAAAGTTGAGAAAATTGTATGAACAACTATAAAAACTAAAGAACTCACACTTCCAGACTTCCAGTCTTCCAGTCTTCCATACTTCTTAGTGTGGCAATTGCCGAAATACAGTTTCGTTAATTGTAACGGGATACATTTTCTTCAGTTCGTCAATCCACTGATTTTCCAGTTCAGTCTGATAATCGTTTATTACAAGCCCGCGCGCTTCTTCATAAGTTCTTGGAGTGGGTGTATTGTATTGACGAATAATATAAGCGAACTGGATGGTTTGATCGGAATTGGTTACCGTCTGTGTAAACCTCCCGGCTGAGACAGCCTGTTTACCAGGTATCTGTGATAACTCAAATCTTCCGGAATCCGCATGGATTTGTCCGGCATAGCCGTCTACCGTTGCTCTCCACTGTATGATTTTTTTATCCAGATCGTCCTGCAGTTTTTTTGCAACAGTTGTATTGGGCGCGTTGAATATAATCGCTTCTGCACCAGGTTTCCACCAGTATTTCTTAACGTTTGCGTCAAAATATTTTTTCAGACCATTGGAATCTGCAATAGCACGATTCCAGATCTGACGTTGCATCACTTCAAACAGTAAATTTCCGTCACTGAATTCATTCACCTGCGTTGCGAAAGCAGCATTATATTTTTCAAGATGTTCCCTGTAGTAATCAAATGCGATCGTCTGCCGGTACAAATCCAGGATATCAGCATTCGTTTTTCCATTGGTTATATTAGGAGAGGAACGAAGGTTTCTTCGGTACGCGATCCAGTCGCCGACTGTATATTTCTTTTCCGGAAATTGAAAAAGCACAGTCTGATCTGTGATGCCGGCATTAGAAGCAGGCGGTTTATTCAGGAGTGCGCTGTCTGTATAATCCCACAAACGATTTCCCTGCGGGAGGTATTCTTTGAATTGTGTTTGTTTTAAAATGGTCTGGGTCATTCGCTTTTTGGAAATAGCCACACGTGGGTCTGCTTTAATTTTTTCCTTCATTTTATCTATGTCTTTCTGATCTGCTTTTGCAGGAATCGGATTCCTTGAAAGTCTTTTGATAATGTGATAGCCGAATGCAGACTGATATGGCTGGCTGATATCTCCATCTTTTGTGAGACTGAATGCGGTAGTCTCAAATCCTGCCTCATATTTACCGATTCCGAATTCGGGCAATACACCGCCTAACTGATAAGACAGATTATCACCGCTGTATTTCCTGGCCATCGTACCAAAATCAGCTCCGTTCTTTAGTGCCAGGTAAATTGAATCAGCTCTTTTGCGTGTATCTGATTTTTCTGTCTCCTTTGCATCAAACGGGAAAATGATCAGTATCTGTGCAATTTTAATAAGGCCATAGGCTGGTCTCCGGGCAGTAATTTTCAGAATGATATAGCCTCCGTATGTACGAAAGACCGGACTGATTTTTCCCGGAGCCGTGTTGTAAGCAACAGTTTCCATGGCATAGGGTAAATCGAAAACAGTTATATAACCCAGGTCACCATGGTTTTCCTTTACATTCGGATCCTCCGAAAATTGCAGCGCGGTTTCACCAAAATCCTTTCTGTTATTTAAAGCTTTATAAGCGTCCTGAATTTTCTGCCAGGCTTTTGCAGTATCTGCCGGTGAAGCATTTTTTGGAGCGGCCACGAATATATATGAAACCCGTAGATCGTTCTGGCTCCTGGCAAATGCTTCCTTTGCCATTTGATTCAAACTGATTTCATCATTGATGTACTGATCTACAATCTGGCTTTTAAAATTTTTTAACTCGGTAATCTGTCCGGGAAGTGTATCCAGTTTTTGATCCCTCGCCGCCTGCACCTTAAGTTTGTACCGGATATAAAGGTTCAGATAGTCACGATACGCTTTTTCGGTTGCCCTGGTATGGGTATTATTCTTTCTAAAAGCTGTTAGAAACTCCTCACGTGAAATGGTTTGCTTTCCGTAACTAACCAGGGTCTGGCCGTAAAAGGAATAAGAGCAAAGAGAAAGGAGGAAAATTAAAAAAACATTCTTCATATCAGGGCTTATTGACCTTTTTCAGTTTGAGGCTGATGACTTCATCTACCTGCTGATAAGTAAGTTTTTTCGCTACGATTCGTTTTTCTTTGTCCAGCAGATAGAGTACTGGAGTCTGATAAACATCATAAAGCTGGCGGTAGTCCGGCCGGCCAGCCGCAACAACTGCATCATGCTGGGCCGTCGTTTGATATACATTGATCCAGTCTCCCAAATGATGTTCACGGATAAAATTCCGCCAGTTATCCTGCCCCCCGTCGACCATTACGGCAAACACCTGAACGCCCTGATATTTCCATTTGGCCTGGTACATGGAATCCAGCTTCGGAATGGTTTCCTTGCAATGACTGCAGGTAGGGTCCCAGAAACAGACAACGGTAAAATTGGCGGGCACTTCATAAAGCGATTTGACCTTACCCGTGGAATCAGTCATTTCGAGGTTTGCTGCCGGAAGGCCAATCAGGTTTGCCATGATGCTATAAGCGCGGTCATCTACAAACTTGCGGTACTTTTCCGTAAAGAAATCTGCCTGTCCGGTATTGATATATTTATCGAATATGTGAATAAACACAGCATCCTGACCCATATACTCAGGATTGATATATTTCTGGGTAAAATAGACCAGCAAAAACTTAAACATTTCCTTGTTGGTTCTTGAATACAGGAGCATATGATCTATTTCCCGGTCAATAGAATCAGCTTCCGGAGAAACCAGGTCTTTATAATAACGATCCAGTTTCGGTTCGAAAATCGGTGTCCGGATCAGGCGATCGTCAGTCAGTGAAATGTTATCCCAATAATGTTCTTTATAATAACGGTAGGCAAATGTGCTATCGGGTTTCCCGTTGGCGAGTACCGGGGCAGGAGGAACCACCGGATCTTTTAATGCACTGAGTAAGGTAGCGAGTAAGGAATTGGGTGATTTATTCTGAACGTCATCCCTTTCTTTTTTCACTTCTTCGTTAACCTTCCTGATTTCATCCTTTATGGCAGTTGAATCGGACTTTGATTTTGCTTTTTCAAGGGAAGACTGCAAAGTACTGAGTTGTTTGCCATGACTGTTCATAAAGGCAGTATATGCCAGAAAGGATTTGTTTTCGGGAGAACCGGTAAACTCTATACTGGCTGGCAGTCGGGCTGAATCGGCAAAAATGGAAAACTGCTGACCCTGATCGATCAGCAATTCAAAAAGGATTTCTTTCTTTGGAGAAACGATAAAATAAATACCCCCGCCTAATTTCTCCTTTCCCTTAAATACGCCTGCTGAATTATTATCCAGAATAACGGAATCTGCCACGGCCTTTACTTTCCCATAGTAGTAACCCAGGTAAATCTTGGCGTTGGTAAATGGTTTTAAAGTAATGTGGATATCATATCCCTGGGAATATCCGCCGAAGGCTGTCAACAGAAGAATAAAGGCTAAAAAAGTCTTTTTCGATAAAGGGTTGATCATAGGTTTGCTAAATTAGGATAATCCTACATTTGCGGCCGTGGGAAAAAAGAAAAATATTGTTTTGGAGAACCTGCTGGTCACCGGATATGCAGCAGGAGGTAAATGCCTGGCCAAACATGAGGGCAAAGTTATTTTCATGGAAAACGCAGTTCCGGGCGATATTGTTACAGTCAGGTTAATAAAAAATAAAAAAGACTGGGCAGAAGCACAGGTAATCCGGATAGTCAGGCTTTCTTCAGAAAGAATTGAGCCTTTCTGCAAACATTTTGGCATCTGTGGAGGCTGCCAATGGCAGATGCTACCCTATGAAAAACAGTTGGAATACAAACATGATCAGGTATTACAAAGCCTGAAACGTATCGGGAAGCTGGATTTACCCGAAATCAGTCCGATCCTGGGATCTGAAAAAACCACCCATTATCGTAACAAACTCGAATATACCTTTTCCAATCACCGGTATCTGCTGAGGGAAGAACTGGCGGATCCGCAGATTTCAAATTTGCAAAATGCGGCCGGATTTCATGCGCGGGGTATTTTTGATAAAATCGTTGATGTGGAGACCTGTTATCTGCAGGATGAACCTACCAATGCCATACGCCTGGAAACGAAACGATGGGCTATAGAGCATGGGGTAAGTTTTTATGACATTCAGCGTCATGAAGGATTTATTCGAAACCTTCAGATCAGATTGTGCAGGACGGGTGAAATCATGGTAAATGTCGTTTTTGGCTTCCGGGATGAACCGGTGCAAAATGCCCTCTTAAAACACCTGGAGAATGAGTTCCCCGCAATTACTACCCTGCTTTATACCATCAATCCAAAATGGAATGACAGTCTGAATGATCTTCATCCGATGATATTTTCAGGAAAGGGCTTCGTACATGAAAAACTTGAAAAATTTTTATTCAAAATAGGACCTAAATCCTTTTTTCAAACAAATACGGCACAGGCGGAGCGTTTGTATCAAACGGTACGTTCGTTTGCCGGGCTGAATGGAACTGAAACCATATACGATCTTTATTGTGGTACCGGGAGTATAGGTATTTTTCTGAGTGACCGGGCTAAAAAAGTGATTGGTATCGAACTGATACCGGAAGCGATTGCCGATGCAAATGAAAATGCTTTGTTAAATGAGATTCATCATGCAGCGTTTTTTGCCGGTGATGTAACAGAGATCTGCAATGATGCATTTTTTGAAACACATGGGCGGCCTGATCTGATCGTATCGGATCCACCCAGAGCCGGCATGTCGGAAAAATTAATCGCAAAAATCCTGGAGATAGCCGCAGAGAAAATCATTTATGTAAGTTGTAATCCGGCTACCCAGGCTCGCGATCTCAATCTGCTTTCTGAAAAATATCAGATTTCTGCCGTTCAGCCCGTGGATATGTTCCCACATACACTTCATATTGAAAATGTGACCGCGCTTTTCTTAAAACATTAACTTGCAGCCAGTAATTTTTGTAGCAATATGACCGATTTCCGTCTTGGGCGTTCGCAGGTGATCCCGCCCGTAATAAAGAACCTGATTATTATCAATGTGATTGTTTTTTTGATTCAGAAGACCATGGAACGCACGGGGTCCGGATGGATGGAAGATTTTTTCGCATTGCATGATATACGGTCAGCCTTCTTTAAGCCCCATCAGATTGTGACCTACATGTTCCTGCATGGCGGATGGATGCATATTTTCTGGAATATGCTGATCCTTTGGATGTTCGGAAGCATTCTGGAAAACTACTGGGGACCCAAACGGTTCCTCACATTTTACATAGTTTGTGGCATCGGTGCGGCTCTTCTTCATTTACTGGTCATTTACCAGGAATTATCTCCCGCATTTGATTCACTGAGCAGTATACCCATTCACGAACAGGTAGCCATCAGGGCCGACCCGCACATGAATATCAATCAGCCGACCCTGGGCGCTTCGGGTGCCATTTTCGGCTGCATGGTTGCGTTCGGGCTCCTGTTTCCCAACAGCCTCATATACATTTATGCCCTGATTCCCATCAAGGCAAAATGGGCCGTACTGGCCTATGTTCTATATGAATTATTTTTGGGAGTTCAGAATAATGCTGGCGATAATGTAGCCCACTGGGCGCATCTGGGCGGGGGATTATTTGGCCTTATCCTCGTCTTTTACTGGAGAAAAACAGACCGAAAAAATTTCTACTGAACCAGTATCCGATACGAATGTTAATCATTTCGTGATGAAACAATAAAAGGTCGGGCCGCAAATGGACGTGAAAGAAGAAAATTACAGGAAACGCATGGGTCTGGGGCAGGACGGAAATGCTCTCGTTCAGCTTTTAGTGCTGAATGCCGTCATTTTTGTTGTTCTCAAATTTGTCTATGTTTTCTTTCTCGCGACTGACAATTCAAAACAATCATTTATTGGGCATGTTTTTAATTGGTTTGCCTTATCCGCAAATCCGGAGAAAATCGTCTGGCGCCCCTGGACGCTGATCAGTTACATGTTTACGGACCGGGAACTATTCAGATTTATTTCGAATATGTTCTGGTTATGGAGTTTTGGATATATCCTGCAGGATCTCACAGGCAACAGTAAATTAATTCCAATTTATCTGTACGGGGGTATTGGCGGAGCGATTATTTACGTAATGGTTCATGTAGTTGCTCCCAATTTCCGGGATCTGGCCGATACAGATATGTTATATGGTGCCAATTGTTCGATCAGTGCCGTAGCGGTAGCTGTCACCATGATTTCGCCCGGCTACCGGATATTCCCGATGATCAGCGGAGGCATTCCCTTATGGTTGCTGGCGCTTGTTTTCATGCTTCTCAATTTCTCGGGCGTCGCAACAGGTGACCTGCCCACCTATCTGGCTTATGCCGGGGCGGCTGGCACTGGCTTCCTATTCATTGACCAGCTGCGTCGCGGCCGTGACGGAAGCATCTGGATCAACCAGTTTTTTTATTGGTTTGGAAATCTGTTCAATCCCGAAAAAAAGAAGAAACCTAAAAATAAGAGGGACGAATTTTATTACAATGCAACGGGAACACAACCCTATAAGAAAATTCCCAATATCACACAGAAAAGAATCGATGAAATACTCGATAAGATAAATCAGCAGGGCTACCGGTTTCTGACAAGCGAAGAAAAAGAAATCCTGAAGCGGGCCGCGGAAGAAGATGATTTGTAACTTCAAGGATTCTTCCTCATGACTTCACTGCGGAAATTTACCATACGCTTCTTCATACTGCTGAATATTATTGCAGGTATATTATTTCTCCTGACATGCTGCAATGCTTTTTTACATCCGGATAAATGGTGGTTTATTTCACTGCTGGCATTTTTCTTTCCACTCTTCCTGATTTTATTACTGTTGTTTCTGTTCCTGTGGCTTTTTATCCGAAAGCGTTATGCATTCATTTCTTTTTTTTGTCTGTTGATAGGCTGGAAAAACATACATGCATTTTTCGGATTCAGTCTGGCAAAACATGATTTCTCAGTGAAAGATTCCTCCAGCCTGCGTGTACTTACCTGGAATGTGCGAAGCTGGGATGAGTTTACCACAAAAAAACTCGATGCATCAGGTCACCGGTTACCCATGTTAAAACTGGTTGGAAGACAGCAGGCTGATGTTCTCTGCTTTCAGGAATTCTTTGAACCATCCGATACAGCAAAATCCAATATCAGGTTTATTCAGAGAGAATTACAATTCCCTTACTATTTTTTTTCCAGAGATTTTCGTTTCCGGGTTAGCAAATATGAGCTCGGTACTATTATATTTTCAAAATATCCCATCATCAAAACATATCAGACACGCTTCAGCGCTGATTCCAATATAAAAACTGAAAGTCTGATCGCTGCAGATATCGGTGTCAGCGATAAAATAATACGCATATATACTACGCATCTTCAATCTGTATTATTTAAGGCGAAAGACTTCAGGAATGTAGAAATTATCCGCAACGCCGAGGATAGTATACTGATGGCTTCCCGATCGCTGGCAAAAAAATTAAAAGGCGCACTCGGTCTTCGCGGTTATCAGGCAGATACCGTCAGGAGGCAGTTGGATGCATGTTCCCTCCCCTATGTTATTTGTGGTGATTTCAACGACGTACCAAACTCTTATACTTATTTTCATATCCGCGGTAATCTGCAGGATGCTTTTATTGCAAAAAGTTTTGGGATCGGAAGAAGCTATATTCATATTTCCCCTACACTTCGTATCGACTATATACTACCTTCAAAGGAATTCAGGATAATTCAGACTATGAAACTCACTTCCCCGTATTCAGATCATCATGCGGTGATCACTGATCTGCAGTTACAGGAGTGAAAGCGATAAATGTTTATATTTGAACGCAGGCATGAGCAACTTAAAAGTTTATAACTCATATATAAGACAAAAGGAAGAATTTATTTCCATCACACCCCACCATGTGGGCATGTATGTGTGTGGCCCAACGGTAAGCGGTGAGAGCCATCTCGGTCATGCCAGGCCTTATATTACTTTTGATGTCATTTACCGCTATCTTCTTCACCTGGGATACAAAGTACGATACGTAAGAAATATAACCGATGCGGGACATTTTGAAGAAGAGGGAAGGGAGGCCGAAGATAAGATTGCAAAAAAGGCGGTGATAGAAAAACTTGAACCGATGGAACTGGTACAGAAATACACCAATCTTTTCCATTGGGCAATGCATCAGTTTAATAATCTGGATCCCAGTATTGAGCCCACCGCGACAGGTCACATCGTCGAACAGATCAACATGATCCAGGAGATCATAAAAGACGGTTACGGATATGCGGTGAACGGCTCCGTTTATTTTGATGTAAAAAAATATGCTGAAAAATTTCCCTACGGCAAACTCAGCGGCCGAAAATTAGATGAACTTCTGGAAACGACCCGTGATCTGGACAATCAGGAAGAAAAGCGAAACCGTCAGGATTTTGCCCTGTGGAAGTCTGCGCCTCCCGGTCATATTATGCGTTGGACGAGCCCCTGGGGAGAAGGATTTCCGGGCTGGCACATAGAGTGTTCAGCTATGAGCACCAAATATCTGGGGAAGCAATTTGATATTCATGGAGGCGGAATGGATCTGATGTTTCCCCACCACGAAAGTGAAATTGCCCAAAGTATGATATGTAATCATGCACTGGCTGCCCGTTATTGGATTCACAACAATATGATTACGATCAATGGCAGGAAAATGGGTAAGAGTTATAATAATGTGATTAAACTGACGGAAATGTTTTCCGGAAATAATCCATTGCTGACTCAGGCTTATCATCCCATGACCATCCGGTTTTTTATTTTACAAACGCATTATCGGAGCACGCTGGATTTCGGAAATGAAGCTTTACAGGCAGCAGAAAAAGGTCTTAAAAGACTTTGGGATGCCTACCGGGAACTAATGAAGATGAAGTCGGATCCGGTTAAAATGATCAATGACCAACTCGAAAATCAGTTTAAAACGCTTTGCCGCGAGATGGATGACTTTATGAATGATGATTTCAGCACTGCCAAAGTGCTGGCTAATATGTTCCAACTGGTCAATCATATCAATTCTTTCAGGAGCGGTGATCTCGAAAAAACAACCCTTTCACCTGAAACCCTGTCTTATGTCCAGCATCATTTCAAATCATACCTGGAAGATATACTGGGTCTTCGGGATGAATCAAGGACAGGCTCGGAAAAAATCAATGGCATTATGAACCTGCTCATAGATATACGTCATGAGGCAAAAGCTAAAAAGGACTATCAGACTTCAGACCGCATCCGCAAACAGTTAATGGAACTGGGTATTTCGCTCAAAGACGAAAAGGATGGCCGTGTCAGCTTTAATATAGAATAAATTAGTCTGTTTGCATACCAGAAAAGCATTTTAAGCGATATTATTCTAGAGCTTTAAGCGCAAAGTCTAAAGTGTAAAGCGGCTTACTAATTGATTTGGATTATGATGATCAGGCTGAGGACAAATTCCAAGTTATTTTTATCACTTCTTGTGGCAGGCTTTCTGTTTTCCGCAGCCTGCAATAAACAGGAGACCAGTAATATTAATCCACAGACTTCCTCACTGGGATATATTCTTGCCCACGGAACAAACACAACTATTTTCAATTCTGCTGTTGTAAAGGGAGGGCTTGATTCATTGTTCAGCGGCCCATCGATTTTCACGTTATTTGTGCCAAATGATCAGGCCTGTAATGTATCGGGTTACACACAGTCGGTTATTGACGGCTACACGTATGATGAGGCAAGACAATGGGTTCTCTATCAAACCTACGCCGGAACGGCACTCGCTTTCGAATCTTTTATCGGCAAAACAGAAGAAAAGCTGATCATGGCAAATGGCGACTCCATTTTTGTTACAGGAGATTCCAATAGGACATTTATAAACGGCTTCCAGTTTTTAAATTCAGAAGCAGC